>CAJJCK010000153.1 GCA_905182675.1 uncultured Cryomorphaceae bacterium
AAGCTCCTTGAGTCCCTGTGTGCATGCTGTTTTAGCGGCGCAAATTGACTATCCTGAAAAAGCGTATGAAATGTATCTACGCACCTCGCGATTAGACATTGACGATTACAATCATGAAGTTCACGAAGGACTGCACATCACCTCGATGGCAGGGACCTGGATGAGTGTTGTTCAGGGGTTTGGAGGAATGAAAATTTTAGAAGACGAACTGCATTTTACGCCAAAATTACCGAGTCAATGGACGAGCTTGACATTCTCTACTCTATGGAGAGGAGCTACCTTAAAGGCACACCTCACTGCACACGGCATGAAAATCACCCACGAGCAAGGGAAAGCGGTGGTTTTTGCTGTGAACGGTACGTGGTGTGAGCTTAGTGGCGGAAGTGACGTGTTTATAGCAGCTCCGAGTATACTAGCATTAACTTAAAAAGTCGCGTATCGCGTGCCTTTTTTAGCCTTTATACAGATGAAAAAACTTTTGTTCACCCTTCTAGGCGCTGTCATTTTTGTCTCGTGTTCGGGACCCACTCCTTCGTATGATTTGAAGCGTGTTCAGGCCTCTGACTTAGCTTCGCCTCATATCCACAATGGAGCTGAAAGTGTGCTCTATCTCGCTGATTATTCATTGGATTCAACGAGTGAAATATCCTTTGTGCCAAATGGACTAGCAATTGTTGATGACAACAAGGTCGTCGTCTTGTCAGGTAGTCCAGGGTCAACATTGAATTACTTGAGTATGCGCGCAAGCACAGGGCAAATGGATGTGCCGCTATTCAAGGGACAAAAACAATCATACATCTTTCGTGTGTCTGGTTTTGAAGGAGATGACGTGAAGATTAAAGGAGTTTTTAACGCCTGGAATACTGAGGCTACAGAAATTAATTGGAACAACGGCGCGTGGGAAACCACGCTGGTTCTAGCACCCGGGGATTACGCCTATAAATTGGTGGTTAATGGTGACGAAACCATGGACCCTTCTAACCCAGTGAGTATCTCTAATGGTTTTGGCCAATTTAACAATGTACTATCCATACCGGGCGGCACAGATGATGGGCCTAAGCCTTTGGTGTTCTTAGATGCTAACGATACGCTA
>CAJJCK010000154.1 GCA_905182675.1 uncultured Cryomorphaceae bacterium
TAAACGCTCCGGCTTGAACAGTGAACCCGTTAATGGTATCAAAAGTTAGCGAAACATCTTCGCCTCCATGATAATACACTGCAGGCTGACCCAACTCTGCAATTTGAATCATTGCATATTGGTTTACAAAATCTTCGACGCGTATGGTAAGTTCCCCGTTGCTTAGGTTCCCCTCATAGAGGACTTGATCACCTTCTATCGTCAATTTAACAGGGCTATCGCCTGCATCTGGAGCATTTATGGACAATTCAAAACCTTCTTCGCTCGTACAAGCTATAAAAGCGATTGAGGCTAAAACGCCAAGTAGTAATTTCTTCATTGCTATTGTTTAAGTTTACTTCTGCAAAATACAATAGACAAATGAAGAAAATCGTTACTGTTCTCACAATTATATACTCGATTACAATTGCACAGGCAAAAGAGGGGATTTGGATCCCTATGTTGCTCAATAATAACATCGCTGAAATGCAAGCAATGGGTTGTGAATTAAGCGCTGAAGATATTTATAGCGTTAACCACAGTTCACTGAAAGATGCGATAGTGAGTTTTGGTGGATTTTGTACAGGAGAATTCATTTCGTCAAGTGGTTTAGTACTCACCAACCACCATTGTGGTTATCGCCAGATACAAAAGCAAAGCTCTCTTGAGCATAATTATCTGAAAGAAGGTTTTTGGGCGAACAATACTTCAGAGGAGTTGATGAACCCAGGCTTATTTGTTAAGCAGCTCGTCTATATGGAAGATGTTACAAACGCTGTATTAGGCGCAGAGGATGAAGAAGCTGCCATCTCTGCCATGGTTGAGGCGAAAACATCAGAGAATCCAGATTTTGACTATGAAGTCGTCCCTTTTTTCTATGGCAACCAATTCTTTTTACTTGCGACCAAAAAATACAGCGATGTACGTCTTGTAGGTGCTCCACCATCTTCTATAGGTAAATTTGGCGCTGATACTGATAACTGGGTTTTCCCACGCCACACGGGAGATTTCAGCTTATTTAGAGTGTATGACGACAATGGTTTACCCTTCACGCCTGCTCAGCATTTAAAAGTTAACATAGGGTCAAGGACCCCAGGAGAATTCACTATGGTTTTAGGATATCCTGGAACTACTCAAGAATATTTGCCGGCTGTGGCAATGGATCAACTGGTTAATGAAGTGAACGCCTATAAGGTTGAAGTAAGGTCCGTCCTGCTAGGTATTATGGACCGAGAGATGCGCAAAAACGAACAAGCTAAGATTCAATACGCTTCTAAATACGCCAGCACGGCAAATGGATGGAAGAAATGGATTGGTCAAATTGAAGGCATTGAATTTTCAGATGGAATAGATAGAAAGAGAAAGCTGGAAGCAGATTTTACTGCAAGAATTGCTGCAGACCCTAGCTTATGGATGGCCTACAGCAGTGTATTGAATGATCTGAATATCGCTTACACCAAGCGAGGTCCATCAGCGCAGATGCGCACTGCATTTATTGAAACTATCTATTATGGAATGCCATGGTTCAACTTTATGAATAGTGCCATGCGCATAGAGGAATCTGATGTCTTAAAGGCTGCGGTTCTTTCTTTTCAGGAAGGTTTTAACCGAACTATTTCAGAAGAGGCCACTACGAAAATGCTCGAGCTTGCTTTGGAGGACTTGCCGGAATTAACAACTTATATACAGGGGAGTGCTGGGGAATTTTCTAAAGCCGTTCATGACGAACTAGATGCCTTGTTTTTATCAGCATCAAGTGAACAGGAATTCTCCTTAGATGAGCAATCTGTTAGTTCTGATTTTGTGTCTGCAGTTTTTGGGGTTTACAGATCTGTTATAGCGCCAGCCTATAATGAGCATAATAAGCAGATAGCATCCTTACAAGCGTCTTATATGAAGGCACTTATTGCCGCCTTCCCAGAACGTCAATTTTATCCTGACGCTAACAGCACCCTGAGAGTTACTTATGGAAAACTTGAGGGTGTAGAACCGCGAGACGCTGTTTCTTATGGTACGACTACCTATTTAGAAGGTGTCATGGCCAAATACCAACCTGGAGACTATGAGTTTGATGTCCCAGCAAAACTCATCGAACTTTATGAAGCAAAAGACTACGGTCCTTATGCAGAAAATGGCAAGGTTCCTGTTTGTAATATAGCTTCTAACCATACTACTGGAGGAAATAGCGGTTCACCTGTTTTAAATGGGCGTGGAGAGTTAATTGGGCTTAATTTTGACCGTATTTGGGAAGGTACCATGAGTGATGTAAACTTTGATGAGAGGATTTGCCGCAATATCATGGTGGACAGTAGGTATGTTCTATTTATAATTGACAAGTTCGCTGGTCAAAAATGGTTGATCGACGAAATGTCTTTGGTCCAGTAGATTAAAACCTTTGTAGTATTGAATTGTTGTAAGTGAAAATCATTATTTAATGAGACTGTTTCTATTTTCTTTTTTTCTACTAGCTGTGTCCTGTACCCCTGGAAACCCGGGCGGATCAGATGTTGATTTTCAAGAGATAAGAAGTGTTTTTGGGTCAGATTTCCCTGTAGAACCTCCTTTAGACTATCAGAGTAACGCACCTTCCTATGTCCAACTGGACAATAGAATTGGGTCAGATATTGATGACAAGAAAGCAACATTAGGTCGGGTACTGTTCTATGATAAAAACCTCAGTTTAAACAATACAATTGCCTGTGCTTCCTGTCACCAGCAAAATGCTGCTTTTGGGGATACCTCCAGCAGAAGTATTGGTTTAGATGGGGGATTGACTGGTCGACAAAGTATGAGGTTAACGAACCTTCGATTTTCTAATGAGGGAAAAATGTTTTGGGATGAACGTGCTGTTAGCTTAAATGACCAGGTGACACAACCAATCCAAGACCATATAGAAATGGGGTTTAGTGGTCTTCAGGGCCAACCCGGGATGAACAGTCTTCTGGCTAAGTTGGATTCCATTCCTTATTACAACGAACTTTTTTTATGGGCTTTTGACAACGAATCTGCTACGGAGGCTTTCATCGCAGAGGCACTTACAGATTTTGTGTCTTCTATAGAATCTTTCGATTCAAAATATGATCAAGGCGTACAATCCTCCGGAACGATCACGGGCCCATTTTCCAACTTCACTGCGGAGGAGAACCATGGCCTAGACTTGTTTTTAACTCCCGCTCAACTCAATAGTTCAGGTATTAGAATAAGTGGTGGGATAGGTTGTGCAGGTTGTCATCAGCCGCCAGAGTTTTCTATAGGTGCCGGTGTTCGTAATAACGGTGTAGACCATGTAGCAGGAGACCCATCGGGTTTTGATACTACAAATACGAAGTCCCCATCCTTACGCGATGTCTTAGGCATAAATGGTATTCCAAATACGCCCATGATGCACACTGGTGATTTCTTGGAGTTCACCACCATCATAGAACACTACAACGAAGTCATCCCAGATGTTAATAACATTACAATGGATCCAAGATTGGCTAAAGGGCCTTCTGTCGTTAAGATGGAGTTAACTACCTCAGAAAGAGAGGACTTAGAGTCATTTGTAAAGACCTTGACAGGAAGTGCACTATATGCTGATATACGTTGGTCAAGCCCCTTCTAAAGTCTCAGATTGTTAGTGTTAATTCCGAGTCTACGTAGTAATTTTACCATTTAAGGAAAATACCCATGAGAGATACCACCATTTTCGACCTTATTACTCGAGAACACGAGCGCCAGATAAATGGCATAGAACTGATTGCTTCTGAGAACTTCGCTTCTCCCCAAGTAATGGAAGCACAAGGATCTGTGTTAACCAACAAATATGCTGAGGGATATCCCGGTAAGCGCTATTATGGTGGCTGTGAGATCGTAGACATGGTAGAAGAGTTGGCACGAGATCGCGCTAAAGCACTCTATGGTGCATCTTATGTAAATGTACAGCCTCATAGTGGTTCGCAAGCGAATGCAGCAGTCTACTTGGCTGTGATGAACCCAGGTGATACTATGCTAGGTTTTGATTTAAGCCATGGTGGACACTTAACTCATGGTTCACCTGTTAATTTCTCTGGTAAGACCTACAATGCTGAGTTTTACGGCGTGGATCAAGAAACAGGTTTATTGAACTACGATAAAATTGAAGCCAAAGCAAAAGAGGTGAGGCCTAAAATGATCATTGCTGGAGCTTCAGCTTACAGTCGTGATATTGATTTTGAAAAATTCCGTGAGATTGCAGATGAGGTAGGGGCTATTCTACTTGCAGATATCTCGCACCCTTCAGGAATGATCGCGAAAGGAATATTAAATGATCCTATGCCTCATTGTCACATTGTGACTACAACAACGCATAAAACCCTTCGTGGACCTAGAGGTGGAATGATCATGATGGGAGAGGACTTTCCTAATCCATGGGGCGAGACTACTAAGAAGGGAGAATTAAAAATGATGTCCAACGTTCTGGACATGGCTATTTTTCCGGGAATCCAAGGCGGTCCTTTAGAACATGTAATAGCTGCTAAGGCTGTGGCTTATGGAGAGGCGCTCACTGATGGGTTTTTCCATTACCAGTTACAAGTTAAAAAGAACGCTGAGGCTATGGCTAAAGGGTTTATGGATAGAGGATACAATATCATATCGGGTGGTACAGAAAATCATATGATGTTAATTGACCTCAGAAATAAAGGTGTTACCGGAAAAGCGGCAGAACAAGCGCTAGTTCGTGCTCATATTACTGCTAATAAGAACATGGTACCCTTTGATGATAAGAGTCCGTTCACAACCTCCGGAATACGTTTGGGGACTCCAGCGATCACTACACGTGGAATGAAGGAGGATGAAATGGACCTGATTGTAGATTTGATAGACCGCGTTGTATTGAATATTGATTCTGATACACACCTTAAGGAAGTAGGGGATCAAGTAGTTAAACTGATGAAAGACCGTCCACTTTTTACTTGGGAGTAGTCTATTTTAATATTTTCAGGGGTAGAAGTCATTTGCGTGATTTTCACATTTCCTTCTAAATAGGCACAATTCTTGATTACGATTTGTAAACATATACCAATGAGGATAGCTACCATAGCTCTTTTTGCTTCTACTATAATGTTCTTCACTTCATGTGAGTCTACTGATGGTACGGAAACTAATACCGAACGATTCTACTCATCCCCTTGGGAAGTGAGTGTGCATAGAACACATTTGGCAGTGGGATCAACACCTGCTGCAGACGAAAACTTTTCTGGTAATGCGATTTTAGAGAAAAGTGGTAGCCCGACCTTCGATATAACTAGCCTGAATGATCACATGTATCAGTGGTGGGGCTACAGTTGGTCCACAGATCATTTTTATATGAACTGGGAACCATGTATTGATTGGCATATGAATGAAGATTCTGACTCTCTTTTCTTGCACTACAACCATTATGACTTTGACCCTAACTCAGG
>CAJJCK010000155.1 GCA_905182675.1 uncultured Cryomorphaceae bacterium
CACCCGATCCGTTCATTGCCATCGTTACAATATTTCTATTATACTCATCCAAGTCGGGACGTGCATCAACAATTACAGCACCATCTAGCTCTGGTGTGCCCTCGCGATTACCTCTGATCGCAAATAATGTGATGATATCAGAATCAGGCTCAGGCTTGTTACTCCACAAGAATTCAGCATTGCGCAATTCCTGGTTCATCAATAGAATAACCTCAGGACGTTTCAAGTAGGCATTCACTTTTGCCGTATCACGTATGAGAGAATAACCCACGCGTGGACCCTCCATTGACATACCTGTCTCACTCACCATTGGGCGGAAGACTTCGAATAATGGATTGTTATTACTTAGGGCGCTAGAGGAATCTGCTACAGTGCTATCCGCCTCATTTATAGTTCCTTCTACACTTAAATCATCAAAATTTGGTGCTTCTATTTCTTCAACTTTCCCGTTTTCGGCCGCTACTACATCGCGAAGACGTTCATTAACGTTAATCAGGAAAGGAAGTACCTCTGAACCTTCGTACATATTCCAAAACTGGAGCTCTGCTGTACTCTGTAACAGTTTTTGAACACGGGCAGGATCTTTAACACCTGGCAATTCAACCAAGATACGACCCGTACCTTCTAACCGCTGAATGTTAGGTTGAACAACACCAAACTGGTCAATACGTGCACGCAAAACCGTAAAAACATTCGCTATAGCAGCTTCAACATCACTACGAATCTCACCTTGAATAGCATCGTCAGAAGCATTGAAACCAACCTTATCAGTCATCTCAGGAGTACCGAACAAGCCGGCATCACTTAAAGTACGACCACCACCTGTTTCCTGTGAAAGAGCATTAAACTCTTTGAAGAACGTGTTTAGGTAGTTGTCCTGGCCTTCCCTTTGTGCGACATCTGTATTTGCAATAGCTTGAATAAAGAGAGGATCCTTAGAGTTCGCCACAATGCCTTTTAAGACATCTTTGACACTAACTTCAAGAATCACATTCATTCCCCCTTTGAGGTCAAGACCGAGATTCATCTCATGTTTTTTGACTTCACTTAAGGTATATCCTAAAAAAGGATATACTTCTTGGGACATCATGCTGTCTAAATAAGCGGCTTTCACCTTCGAATCGCCTGCGGAAAACTCTTCCGCGTCACCTGCGACACTATTAGCAACCCACGTAAAAGAAAGCTGGTATAAAGATGCCAGCCCCAGAGCGATTGCGAATAATGTAATTAACCCTTTGTTCTGCATTTGTTGGATTATTTCTTTTTTTCAATAACGGCCAAATATAGTCAAGTCGGCCTCCCTATCCTAACAGTTTTTATGAACGATTGAATGTTAGTTCGACGTATCTTTGGGTTGTTATGAGATGTATCGTCTACGCTATTACACTATTTTATGTTTGTTCGCCACAATTGATGGCGCAAACAAATCGACTTAATTTCACTTGGACCTCAGGCCCAGCAGTGAAAACAGCAACTGATACATTAGCTTACGGCTTCCATGGCGGCACCGATTTACCTCAATGGTCACGGATAGATTTGAATCGAGATGGTCTAGAAGATTTAGTCGCTTTTGATCGTCAGGGAAATAGATGGATTACGTTTTTACAACAGAATAACACTTGGGAAGCAGCTCCCGAGTATGCGGACAGTTTGCCCATAGTACAAAACTGGGCACTTTTCAGAGATTTTGACAATGACGGCAAGAAAGATTTGTTCGCATATGTTTCAGGAGGAATGGGTGTTTGGAAGAATAATTCCAATGGCTATAGTTTAATCCTTGAATGGGCATTGCCTGGTACTTATCTGACTACAAATACAGGATCTTCCGTTTCCAATCTTTATAATTTCAGCAGTGACATACCCTCTATTTCTGATATAGATGATGATGGCGACATCGATATACTCACCTTCGGACAGCGTTCAACGATTGAGTGGCATGAAGGATTAACTCAAGACTCGTTGAATTTTCAAATGAACACGACATGCTGGGGACGGTTTGAGGAAAATCTAGCTTCGAATAACTTATCTCTAAATGGCTGTCAAGGAGTACAAAAAATATCTTCCTCCTCAGGCGCTGCACATGCAGGATCTACCCTACTTGTATTAGACCTTAATGCGGACACACTTAGAGATGTGCTCATTGGTGATGTAAGCTTCACCAACTTAGTAGCCGCATATAACGGAGGTCTTATTGACAGTGCTTTTATGACGTCAAAAGACACCCTGTTTCCAAACATATCCCCAACGAATATTGAATATTTCCCAGCAGCATACTACGAAGATGTAAATTTTGACGCCATACCTGATCTGATCGTAAGCCCTAATTTGAATGGAAGTATAAATCAAGGAAACACCTGGCTCTACTCAAACAATGGAACATTCTCTAATCCATCATTCAATTCGTTAGACAGCTCGTTTCTTGTAAATGAGATGTTAGACATAGGTTCAGGAGCACGACCTACACTGTGCGACCTTGATTTTGACGGTGATTACGACCTAGTAGTTGGTGGTAAGGGATCTTACTTAGCACCTGGCACTTACCAAAGTAAGCTACAGTTATTCACTAACATAGGTACCAATACCTCTCCTTCATTTGAACTTACAAACAGTGATCTAGCTAATGCTGGCTTCAATAATTTAGGTGAAGATCTGAGCCCAACATTTGGTGATCTAGATGGTGATTTAGATCCTGACCTTCTGATCGGTGCTCAAAATGGATTCATCTATTATTACGAAAACTCGGGGACTATTTTAAGCCCGAGCTTCACGTATAAGGGTGCTCTTCAGAGCATAGACGTTGGGAACAACAGTACCCCAAGTTTAGGTGACCTAGACGGGGATGGTGATCTGGACTTGGTGATTGGTAATGAGTCAGGAACCGTGGCCTACTACAAAAAAACGGGGGTTTTCCCAAATATCTTCACCTTAGAGGAGTCTTCATGGGCAGGTATAGATATGTCATCTTCCTCTGCACCTAGTGGATATTCTGTTCCTGTTATCATTTATGGTAGCGATACTACCCTGCTTATAGGATCAGAAGATCTAGGTGTTGTTCAAAAAGATTCCATTAGAGCAATCATGAATGGCTCAGGTAGTTTAGACGTAGTTTTTGACAGTGGTGTAATAAGCTCCAACTCTCCCGAGGAAACGCCTTTTAGTGGATCTAAGAGAAACGGAAGAATGCAAATTATATTAAGCAGCGATGAACTTTCAGCAGCGGGATCCACTTTTGGACAATTGACTTCTATAGGATTTGAAATTGGTTCGAATACGAGCACCTATTTAACTCAAGGCTTTTCAATAGGTCTAAAACATCTCAGTGACACAGCACAAGTTAATTTTCAAAATCAAGGTTTTCAAAATGTCTATCAAGGCATCAGAGTTTTAACAACCGGATGGAATGATGTTCAATTCCTATCTCCCTTTACCTGGAATGGTGAAGACCATATTATCATAGAAGTTTGCTTTTCCAAAAATGCTCAAACCGGAGATGTTCCCATTATTT
>CAJJCK010000156.1 GCA_905182675.1 uncultured Cryomorphaceae bacterium
ATAGGTGAGGCCCAAGGAGCCACTAGGAGCAAGGAAATTCAGCTGAGCATCCTCTTGAAAACCATTGAATTCAATAGGGGTGAACATCGCTATTTTGTTCACGCGGACTCCAGAGGACAGAGCCATGGAGGATGAGATGTCGTAATTGGTACTCAAAAATACAGATGCACTATTCCAGGTGGAGCCATCGGCATATCGACTTTGAGCTTCCCACGTAGAATCAGGATTTAAGGAGTGAAAGTGCTTTCCGTCACTACGGAGTGAATTAACGATAATTTCTGAACCATAAATGATCTGGAATTTATCTGATAACTCTTTAGAAGCATCCATATTTAGTTGGGCAATTTTCATTTGTTCCGTTTGATCCCTGCCTATCATGTTTTTGTATTTCCGCACAATTCGACTTTCTTGAAACCCTTGCGTCGAGGCAGTTATTTTAAACCAGTCGGTATACTTTGTTTTTGATCGGTTTTCAAAGGCCAAAAAAGACATTGCCCAAAACTGGGGCCCATAATTCCACACAGCATATTTAGGACGTCCATTCAAGTCGGTTTGACTAAAACGATCGTACCTATTGACAGAACTAGTTTGGCTCGCATAAAGCCCGAATTTCAACTCTGATCGTTCGTTTATTCTAAATTTCAACTTGTGGGTTAAGTTCCTTTGCTCATAGCTTGTTTTGGGCTGACTCAAAGTGTCTCGTAACCTGGTTGACGTTATACCCATATCCATAGTCGTATCTAGCCCACCAAAACTAACCGGAACGAGCGGAATTCTTGTGTTGGATAAGTGGTGCTCAGGAGTCCATGAGTGCACGTTAGACCCCATCCTTAAATCTCGGAATTGAGAGTAGGTCATACTGGTCATTCCCGCCCAATTTGAACCTCCATAATTTAATCTGAAATTAGGGCGTCTGGTGAGTTGAGAACTATGACTGCTCAGGTCAAAAACTAAGCTCTGGATTACTTCAGTCGAATCTCCGTAGTGAGCATCGTAAGTATTGATGTGCATAACGCCACCCATGGCATCCGATCCGTGAAGTACACTTCCAGGGCCTAAGGTGATTTCCATGTTGGAGATGGTTGTGCCATCTAGGCTGATCACATTGTGGACATTACCCGATCTGAAAATAGCATTGTTCATTCGTATTCCGTCTACCAAGAGTAGAATGCGAGATGTACTCATACCCCTAATCATAGGCGATCCGCCGCCGCTTTGACTTTTTTGAATAAATACGTTTGGATCTAACGCCAATGCATCTGCTGTATTTCCTTGGAACTGAGACGACATTCTTTTCGCATCAATCGTTCTGATCTCTTGGGCTGATTTCCTGTTATCTTGTTCAACGCGGTTCGCTTTTATCACCACCTCTTGAATGTTCAATACACTTTGCCTAAGGCCAACCTGGTAGTTCATTCGCATCAATTGACTCCGCTGAAAGGTCCTTGCAGCGTAACTGGTATGATAAAACGCAAAAACATCATCAGTTTCCCCTAGCGGAATACGCAACTTTCCTAAAGCACCAGTTTCACCAACAAACACGTTATTTATAGTGACAGTAACTCCCTCTATCGGTTTGTCTGTATTTTGGTTCTTTACAATTACCCACGCGAATTCACCGTCGATACTTCCGTATAGCGTACTGCTAAAAAAGCAGATGATGGCGTATATTAACAGCGTTCTAATTGTTATCATAATTGCTCAGCAAGAAACAAAAACTATACCCAAAATGACTGTTCATCAAAAAACAAAATTCTTTTGTTTGAATCAGTGGCATAGTGCATCTGAATTAATTGATTTAGAGGTAGTTCCGTTGTGGATTAGCGATGTCCAAAAAGTCGTGCGTTTTTGTCTAAATAATGAAAAAAGTCTTGCCTTTTCGACGAGCGGATCTACTGGTAAAAATAAAATCTTAGAGCACAATAGAACGACATTATTTGCCTCTGCTTCCGCAACGATTGACTATTTTGATTTAAAACCAGGAAACATTGCGCTGTTATGCCTTCCAGCAAAATTTACCGGAGGAGCAATGATGATCATTAGGGCATGTTTGGGTGGACTTCAATTGGTCCTAGAAGAACCTCACCTTACCCCATCCGAGTTAAAGAATATTGATTTCCTGCCCTTAACCCCTGCGCAATACATAACATCAATAGAAGAAGGTATACTCGAGGGGTTCAAGGGGCTTGTATTGTTGGGAGGAAGCCCTATCTCAGCAGTTTATGATGTGCCTACTGAGCAAGACGTGTTTATCGGCTATGGAATGACAGAAACAGCTTCTCATGTTGCCGTGAGGCGATTGGGTGATCATGTTTATGAATCTGTCGGTAGTACGTCTTTTAGCATTACGGATCAAGGTTGCTTGGTGATTACTGCGTCGCATCTGAATATTAATGAATTGGAGACCCATGACATCGTTGAATTAACGGGCCCACGTTCATTTCAGTTTATAGGTAGGAATGATTTCGTGATCAATTCCGGAGGTATAAAAATTCATCCTGAGGAATGGGAGCGTACATTATCTGAACATGGATTAGAAGCGCTCATTAGTAGTAATACGGATTCTACATTCGGAGAACATGCGGTTTTAGTACTTACTTCAGTGGACCATACTTTATCTGCATTAAAGGCATTGTCGTTTTTACCAAGAATAGGACGTCCTAAAAAAGCTATAGTATTAGATAACATGCCTTTAAATTTTGCTGGAAAGCCGGATAGAATAGGTATTAAAGAATTTATCCTATCACATCAGGATCTCCTTTTCCAGCTCTGATAAGGACAGGTATCCCTTCACTAAGGTCAATTACCGTGGAAGGTACGTTATCTCCCCAGCCACCATTAATTATAAAATCTGCTTTATCTGAATAGGCGGCAATTATTTCCTCTGGATCGGTTGGATATTGTAGTACATCATCATCATGGTGCAAGGATGCACTGGCTAATGGGCGTCCTAATTTCTCTGCTAACGCCTGAACAATTGTATTATCTGGAATCCTAATACCTATGGTTTTTCTCTTTTGTCCTAGCTTTTTCGCTAGATTGATATTCGCCTCTAGTATCAGAGTATAAGGACCGGGTAGGCAACGTTTTATAAACTTAAAAACAGCACCATTAACACTTTGTGTATATTCAGAAACTTGACTAAGGTTGGTGAAAAGGAATGAAAATTCGGACTCTTTAACAGATTCCCTTTTTATGTCAGCCAATTTTTTCAACGCTTTTGGGTGTTGAAAGTCTCCTACAACTGCATATACGCTGTCGGTAGGTATGATGGCCGTTTCTCCCTTTAACAAACGCTCTACACAGTCTGAAATAACTTTATCATTAATGCTTTCTGGATAAATCGTGTATACCATAAGGATTGAATTTCTCGCGAGTTTAAGGTAAAAAAAAAGCTCCGCAATAGGCGGAGCTCTTTGGGACTTTATGAGAGATTGCTTAGCCGTTAGCTTTAGCGTGATCTGCTAAAAACTTAGCCAATCCAATATCAGTTAAGGGATGCTTCATTAACGCTTCCATTGCACTTAAGGGGCCGGTAATAACATCTGCACCAATTTGAGCACATTCAATAATGTGCATTGGGTGACGAACAGAAGCAGCAAGTATTTCTGTATCAAAAGCATAATTGTCAAATATCAAACGTATACTTTCGATCAATCCAAGACCGTCAGTACTTATGTCATCCAAGCGACCTATGAAAGGGCTCACGTAACTTGCGCCTGCTTTCGCTGCCATTAATGCTTGACCTGCAGAGAAAATTAGGGTACAATTAGTTTTCACACCTTTGTTAGAAAAGTACTTCAAGGCTTTTACACCATCTTTAATCATAGGAATCTTAACAACGATTTTCTCGTCTAATGCAGCAAGGATTTCTCCTTCTCTTACCATTCCTTCGAAATCTGTAGAGATAACTTCGGCACTAACATCGCCATCTACGATATCGCAGATTGCTCTGTAATGAGCTAAAACATTAGCCTGACCAGTGATACCTTCTTTAGCCATCAATGATGGATTGGTAGTTACACCATCAAGAACTCCAAGATCTTGAGCTTCTTTAATTTGGGCAAGATTTGCCGTGTCAATGAAAAATTTCATGTTGCTGTTGTTGAGATTATTGTGCGAAGTAAAAGTACATTATTCCGAAATATGAAGGCACAAAAAATGGGCAAGCTACTCACATCACACCGCTACGACT
>CAJJCK010000157.1 GCA_905182675.1 uncultured Cryomorphaceae bacterium
TTGCTAAAGCGGCAAAGGAGATGGGTATCCTGACCATTGGTATCATTACAGTTCCCTTTAGTTTCGAAGGAAATATTCGAGCTTCACAGGCGGAGAAGGGTATTGAAGAAATGCGTCAGTCTGTTGACAGCTTAATTGTCATCAACAATGATAAACTGCGCCAAGTATATGGTGACCTGGGTTTTCGTAACGCTTTTGCGAAGGCGGACGAGGTACTTGCCGGAGCAGCGAAAGGGATTGCAGAGGTAATTACCAATCATTATACACAAAACATTGACCTACGCGACGCAAGAACGGTGTTAGAAAACAGCGGAAGTGCCTTGTTTGGAACAGGTTCTGCCGAAGGATCTGGGCGCGCGGCACAAGCAATTGCGGCAGCCCTGGATTCTCCATTATTAAATGACAACCACATCAAGGGCGCAAAAAATGTATTGCTTTTATTGACCTCTGGAAACGGCGAGCATGAAGTAACCATAGATGAGATTGGTGAAATCACGGACCACATTCAACGCGAAGCTGGTGGCAATGCAAACGTCATCATGGGTATTGGTGGAGAAGAAGAGATTGGCAGTCGGATTACTTGTACTATAGTCGCAACCGGATTTCCAACAGGAACAAGAATGCTACCTACGGATAAACTTCAAGTCGTCGTTCATGATCTTAACCCGGAACAAACCACGATTTCCGGCACTCCTGTTACGGAGGAAACAGCCACCGAACAACAACCACTTACACCCTACTCATCCGAACGTGTAGTCATGGATCTCGGTGGTATTGAGGAGCCTATCCTTACCAACGATCCCGTAGCTGTAGAAGAGAAAATTATAACGGATGAAACCGTTATAGTTGATGAAGCATCTGAGGTGATGGATACACCCTTAATACAAGATTACACTACTGAAAATTCAGCAGAATACGGTGAAGAAGACCCCATGGTTGGGTTCCCTAAAATGCCAGAGGATTCCGAAGGTGTTTTTGAGCAGCGTATGGGCGAAGATGAGGATATTCCAAGCGAAGAAGAGGCTACAGTCCATGTTCTAGAATGGGATATGGAGGAAGAATCTCAGGAGACTAATTCCGAAACTACTGAACATGAATACGAGCCCTTAGAGGCCCCGTCATGGAATCTATTCAGCACTTCTGTTGATCCGGAAGAAGAAGAAATCGAACTCAACATTGAAGAGGACGACCTTGAGGAGCAGGCGACTGTGACCATGGAGTCCGTAGAAAAAATAGATCCAATTTTTGATGCTCCTGCTCCTGATAAAATGGAATCACCGCAGGGCATGATTCAAGAGGAAGAAACGCTACACCCAATGCCTGAGGCACTAGAAGCACCTATTCCTGAAGAGCCCAGATCACAAACCACAGAGCCAAACGCGGAAGACTTGTCAATACCGAGCACAGGACTTTTAGAGGATACACCTGAAACTCCACAGACTCAAGTCATGTCTACTTTTACATTAGACGACATAGAAGGTGATGGATTCACGTTAGACACCAGCCTCTATGAAACGGAAGGGTTGGCAGAATCAAAAGAAGCTGAAGCAGGAGAAACGCCATACGATGCGTTTGACATTAGCCTCGACGAGATGCCCGCTTTACGCGGAAAATCTGAGCTCGAAACATTAGAGCATAGCCATAGTGTACAATCATTAGATTTTGATAAAGAGGAATACAGCGTGGAGGTTGAAGTAGAGGATACTTTGGATCCAGATCTCAACTTCGAGATGAAGGAAGCTACGAAAAGTACTTTACTGCCAAACGAGCAAGAAACGGAGACTAATCTTCCTGCAGCAGAAGATATGGAACGTCCATTGAGCCAAATCCCAAGACGTACGTTAAGTGAAATGCCTAGTAAAGTCAGAGATCGTATTTCAAGATTACAATCGTTTCAATACCAGTTCAAATCAAACCAACAAAACCTGAATGATGTGGAACGTATACCTGCTTATATGCGTCAAGGTTTAGAAGTTGATTTACCAACAAAAAGTAACGACCAGCCCTCAAGCTTAGGAATTGATTCAGAGGGGAACATTAGAACTAACAACTCATTTTTACACGATAACGTAGACTAATATGTCCTTAGAAACTAAAATCATGACCGACCTAAAGGCGGCCATGAAATCAAAAGACCGCACTGCACTTGAAACATTGCGTGCTATAAAAACCGCACTTTTAAACGAAAAAACAGCTGCAGGAGCAACTGAAATGAATGAGGTAGGTGAAATGCGCATTCTGACAAAACTCCGTAAACAACGTATAGATAGCGCTACCATTTTTCGCGAACAAGGTCGAGATGATCTTGCAGTTCCTGAAGAGGAGCAACTAGCCATCATTGAACGCTACCTCCCGGCTATGCTCACAGAGGCAGAAATCGAAACGAAAGTCAAAAGTATTATAACGGAACTTGGCGCCTCGTCTATGGCAGATATGGGAAAGGTGATGGGAAAAGCCTCTAGTGCTATGGCCGGTGAAGCAGACGGAAAAGTAATTAATGGGATAGTGCGAAAGCTACTCTCTTAAATAGTAGACCAAAAAAAAGCCCGACACAAGTATCGGGCTTTTTTTTGCTTTGATTTTTTATACCAAGCCTTTCAACTCGGCCATAGATGTTAATGTGAAATAACTACTTTGTGTTGTTCACCACTCTCTAAATATAGCTGATACACTCCTGAAGGCCATTTAGAGACGTTTATCAGATTCTCACCCACAATGTGATCAAGATGGCGGAAAGTCTCGCCAGAAGCACTCGTAAAAGTCGCTTTGCCTTCAAATGAGGTAACTAAGCGCAATTCAGTATCTACTGGGTTTGGGTAATACATACTTTCGCCGCCTTCAGCGCGTTCAATAACCTCTATATCCATAAATGGGTTCCATGCTATTCCAGCGGAATCTCCATATATATAATGAACAAGCTCCTGGTGATCTATAAATGGATTGCGATTTCCCTGCATACTATCAATCACATGGTTTCTACGCAATTCGAAAGCATCTACGGTATCCTGAAAGTGCCAATCCAACAGGGTTGACATTACAGCGAAAGTATTCCCTCCCGAGTTTAGCGCTTCACGCAGTATTAGGTCTGGTTCTCCACCTTGTCCTTCATAACGAAGGTCCATGTAAAGTATGATACGAGCCAAGTCACCTTTAATGTCATCCCTAGGCTCAAACAATCCTGCAGAACCGTTATACCTGCTTCCGGTTGCTGAACCATTAAAATTAACTGGACTTCCACCCGTGCCAAGTTCATCATATTCATGGTTAGAACGCAAGGAGTTTAATCCTCCATTACACGGTTTAAGATTATGTACATCTGTTCCTACCCCGGCGCTAGTTCCAAAACCACCCAATGATTTTGGCCATACGTGTTCGCGTGTCCATCCCTGGTTATTGTTATATTCTTGCGGTCCGTTTACTGGAATTCCCGCATAAATCAGCATAACGTTGGTCGCATTAGTCGGATCCGCATCGCTCACTTTTAGTACATCCCAAGTATCTGTTGAAGATGAGCTATAAGTCAACCGTGTATGTACACGTATGATATCATATAATGCCTCGCGAAGGTCATCGCCATCTTCTCCCCATGCGTCCTGATAATAGGTCAATGGTTGGGCCGATGCCATCGCTGTAGATCCAAGAAATAATGCTAAAAACCAATGTTTCATATTGTTCTATTTAATGACAAATGTCGTTAAAAAAGACGTCGAAAAAGAGGGGTTGACAATTTGCTTCAGGAAGACCACATCACAAATCAGATTTAACGCCATTTTTCCAATGGTACTGAAGGGAATAAGGACTTAATAGATGCTCCAACATGGGACCATTTCTTTTTAAAATCGGACAAAACAACCGCATGACCCTGGTCATCAGGAGCACGTCCACCACTGTTGATTTTCATATACAGTGGAAGTAATCGTTTTTGCAAAGCGTGTGGAATAAGCGGCTGTATCCTCAAGCCAATCTGATGTAGCATACCACTTTTGATCGCTACACTCTCGTTTCGATGCTCAAAATCAAAATTCTCATAAAAATCTGGATCTACACCTGCAAAGGCAGCGATCTCTTTCATAACCTCCTCTTTCCGGGACATGAAATCTTCAAAAAACCAAACGCCTACATGGCCCTCAGGCATGTCTTTGATCCATTTTTCGAGGTGCCTTGCATAATCCACATATTTGGCAATTTTTGGTAAGTGAATATATTCTGATAACGGAAGATCCACCTTTTTTGTACGGTAGCGTTCCATTTTATAATGGCTATACATCTGCTTTGAAGGCTCTCTGAATAAAAAGACTATTTTCGGCGGAATCTCTGCTTGAGAAAAAGCTTTTCTTGCTTGGTCTTCATACAAGTAATGTGCTGTTGCTTCAAACCTTATCGTGGCTGATTCACCTCCCTTAAAAAACTCCAAATAGCGCATTACAGCGTGCTCATGAATGTTCGCTTCCTTGTTAAATCTATTGACTTTATCCGCAAAGAAAAAAGTCTCTTTCTTGGGCGATCCATAGACATCAGGATGCGCGCTAAGCCAAAAATAGAGGCTACTGGTGCCACATTTTGGTGCACCGCCTATGATTAAATTTGGGAATAGAGATTTCATCTTAAAATATTCTACTTAAGTTGGTGAGTTTGGACAAAATCTTGGACAAAGGTGTAATCTTCTTTATGCTGAAGCAACACGGTATCTATGGCTTCTATTTCAGCTGGGCTTAATTGTTTTTTCCACTTCTTCAAGGGATCACCTTTGGTGGTAGTATTCACTAGTATAGTAGCTTGTTTCGCTATATTTTGAGCGACCTCGCTATGAATATCTCTAAGGTCTAATGCCGCAAATAACTTACTCAATACAGCTTGCTGGTTTGTTACCAACTCCTCATAACTAATTAGAATCTTACGTTCAAATTTAGCCGATTCAAATTCCTTTAGCGCAAGCTTGTTCATACGCATCCACATCTGCGGAATAATAGAGAAATCCCCTGGATAACCTATGCCATTAAAAGGCACTTCGTTGGTCGTTTGGCTGTAACATGATTCTGGACTTGGTTCCATGAAATACGTTCTGCCATCCTGACGGTGCAGCTTGTCAAAATGGAATTTCATAGAGGCGGAATGACTGTATATGTCCCGAACAATAACAATAAGGGTACTCTTTGGAAACAAGGCTCCTACATACCCTAGTTTATTCATCAGGTGAGGACTTTTATTGACCGGCACAATGTGTGACCAATCATAACTTGCTCTACCTAAGCCATGGTAATGTTTTAAGTATCGGCGCATGGCTTTACGCTTCAATGACTGACTTTGCGAAATGAAATCCGCGAAATACCTGGCCATCTGATAGGTATAAACTGGCGAAGCATCATCAGCTGTTTTATAGTGACATCTTTCCTTGATTGAGGCTCCACCTAGGTCCGTCCAAACTTGATTCAATTCCACCCCAATCTTTAACAATTGTGGATGACTGGCCATTTTATCTACTAAAAATGTGGTGCCTGACCTCATACAACCCGTCACGAAGATGGGCTGCTCTAGTGGGACCGCCTCAGGTTCACCATGCGTCCCAAAAAGTTCACGGAGGGCTTTCGGCAGTTTTATCATGATCTATAATCTGTGCAAATACGAATCAATTCAGAGGTAACACGCATTATTTTATCCTCCTCGAGTCCGTAATACAAGGGAAGACATAATATGGAAGATGATATCTGGTCAGCAACAGGGGTTACTCCAGGAAAATCAATATAATTCAGTGTATTCAATGCAGGGTGGAAATAACGTCTAGCATAAATACCAACCGATTCCAAACCATCCTTCACAGCCAATGCTTCGGCTTCACTTCTGAATACTACAGGATAATAGCTGTGGTTCCATTCCACATTTTCAGGTATCTCAGGATACTGTAATGGCAGGCTTTGTAGCAAATCGTTATAACACTGGTGCTGTCTTTTGCGGTCCGCAATGATCTTGTCCGCATAACGCAGATTTACCAGACCCACTGCAGCATGGAGTTCACTATTTTTCGCGTTTATCCCAACACCACTAAAAATCTCTGGCCCATGGTGTCCGAAATTTCTTAAACGATCCA
>CAJJCK010000158.1 GCA_905182675.1 uncultured Cryomorphaceae bacterium
CCGCCAACTGGGCACCCATGTAAGGCAGTAATAGATCTGTAGAAAGCGATCCGTCTAACCAAAATCCTAAACTAATCACCGGATTTAAATGCGCGCCGCTATACGGACCGGCTACAACCACGCCAACAAAAACAGCTAATCCCCACGCGGTCGTAATCATTATCCAGGATCCAGGATCTCCCTGGGCTTTCGTTCCTTTCAAGACCACATTAGCGACAACTCCATTACCGATCAATAATAGAAGAAGTGTCCCTATAAATTCTGCCCAAAGTGCACTCATGGTTTTGTGTTTGATTGAATTGATCGGAAATATAGCAAAAGCATCAGCTAATAATTCCATCTCCATAACATTCTCCTTATTTTGCTTGACATACGCAACACACTCTTATGAAACCATATATCTTGGCCGTAGACGCAGGCACTACATCTTCTCGCGCAATCGTATTTGATGTTGACACTAAAAAAATAGGTTTAGGTCAGTTCGAGTTTAAGCAACACTATCCTAATCCGTCCTGGGTGGAGCACAATCCTATGGAAATTTGGGACTCCCAGCTAGCGGCGATCAAAGAAGCACTAAAGGCGGGGAAAGTAAAACCGCAAGACATCAGTGCGATAGGAATCACCAATCAGCGTGAGACTACCCTAATATGGGACGCCGTAACCGGAAAGCCACTGTACAACGCCATCGTATGGCAAGACCGACGCACTGCCGATTTTTGCAATGACATACGCAACGGAGAGCACGCATCAATGATCATAGAAAAAACAGGACTTATACCTGATGCTTATTTCAGCGCCAGTAAAATTCGTTGGATTCTCAATAATGTGGATGGCGCACGCGAGCGTGCAGATCGTGGAGAGCTACGTTTTGGAACAGTCGATACCTGGATCATTTGGAACCTCACTGCTGGAAACTCTCATCTTACAGACGCCTCCAATGCCAGCCGAACGATGCTCTATGATATTTCCAATGGATGTTGGGACCAAGATCTTTGCGCCCTTTTTGAGGTTCCAATGAGCGTGCTTCCCAAAGTCGTTGATAGCAGCGGATATTTAGCTGTTACTGCTGAGAAAGTATTTGGTGCCGAAATTCCTATAACCGGAATTGCTGGAGACCAACAAAGCGCCCTCTTTGGCCAATTATGCTTCGAAACTGGTGAAGCTAAAAACACCTACGGTACAGGTTGCTTTGCCGTTGCGAATACCGGGAAACAAATTGTTAGAAGCTCCAACCAGCTCCTAAGTACAGTCGCCTGGCAATTGAATGGTGAACTCACCTATGCCATAGAAGGATCCGTCTACGTCGCTGGCGCACTGGTGCAATGGCTACGAGATGGATTGAGGATCATAAAAAACAGTAGCGAAATTGAATCACTTGCTTTGCGAGAGTCGCACAGCGGCGGCGTCACCATTGTTCCTGCGTTAACGGGTCTGGGCGCGCCACATTGGGATGGTTTCGCACGCGGATCCATCATGGGTATTACTCGGGGAACGAACGACAGCCACATCGCTTATGCTGCCTTGGAAGCAATTGCTCTAAGCACATGTGATGTCTTAGGAGCTATGGAAAAAGACCTTGGTGAAGCATTGAAATCAATCAAAGTAGATGGCGGTGCTAGCGCAAATGACACCATGATGCAGCTCCAATCTAATCTACTGAAATGTGATGTGGTTCGTCCTGCCGAGACAGAAAGCACAGCACTGGGCGCGGCACTACTGGCTGGACTTGGGATCGGTATATGGGACAATCTAGAGCAGCTTAAAGAACTCATAGATATAGACAGGACATTTAATCCACAGGATCATGATTTCCTCTTACTACGCAAAAATTGGAACCAAGCTATACAAGCAAGCAAAGGCTGGATTGCTACAGAAAACAACGACTAGAGATGACCACTAATAACTCCCCTACTGGCCTTATCTTAGGTGGATGGGATTTGTACCTTTAAGATTATGAGTTTTTGCTACATTTTAGGCAACCCCAGGAGTGGGACGTCCTTGTTTAGATTAATGCTTAACGCCCATCCTGAGATGGTGGCGCCTCCTGAATGTGGCTTTATACAATGGAACCACGATCTATTTAAGGCGGCGGATTTCAAAGATTCCGACCAGCGAAAAGCTTTTGCAAAAGCAGTCCTCGAAAGCAAGAAAATGGAAACATGGGGTCTAGATATAAATCAATTGGTCCACGCATTTGACCGCATCATAGAACCTTCTTACCGACTACTCTGCGAGGCAGTATTTCAAGCTTATCATAGTCATAAAGGACATAGAAGTGAGGCATCTGCACTTATTGACAAGAACAACTATTACTTAGATTTTCTTGATGAGATTCACGCAGCTATGCCCCACGCCAAGTACCTACATTTGGTGCGTGATGTTCGCGATGTAGCCTGTTCTTATTTGGCATTAAAAGAAAAGGCCCACCAAGGTAAATACGCTCCCAAATTAAGTTCTTCTTTGGAAGAAATTTCAAAAAATTGGTGCGCTAATAACGAAAAAACAACTGCATTTCTTTCTGATAAAAATCATTTTGTAGTTCGCTATGAAGACTTGCTTCGTGCACCGGAGGCGGAATTGGGGAAAGTTTGTGCCTTTTTAGGGTTGCAGTATCATCCTCAAATGGCGACCTATTATCTACTGAATGATGAACCAGCAGAAACTATCGGTTGGAAAAAGAAGACACTAGAACCTGTAGATCCCAAAAGAGCCGGAGCATTTAGGAATACATTAGATATGGACGCTCAAAATTTACTTTGGAATCTTTCCAAAGATACCCTGGAGAAATTCGGTTATTCCGCCTAGCCCATGTACGTACACCTGATCAATGACGAGAAGTTTTTGCCACCGTTTATGGAGCGTGCACAGGGCATTATTCATGGACATTTGTATCTGGTTTTTGGCCCTAAGCCGCCTTACAAATTTGTCAACGGAAAGGATAATGTAATTCATGCTTCGCAGTGGGAATCTTATCAAAACGAGCACGAAATTTCTATAGACCGCATTTACATCCATTTGGTAACCTTTCAAAAAATTAATTGGGTTAAAAACGTGAATAAAGCACCCGTTTACTGGCTCTTCTATGGAAACGATTTATACGAACTTTTACAAGCCTTTAAAGGATTTCAACTCTATGAAAAAGCTGATCAGCCGCAAGGACTGCTTTCTCATATAAAAGGAAAGAGCCTACGCGATCGAGTTTTACGCTTCTTAAAACTACGTGCTTATCATCGCCACTATGCGCCATTTGTAAAAAATACTATTGATTATTGGTGCTTCTGGAGCCCTGGTGATTATCAACTCTTAGTAGACAACTATGGCTTTAAGGGTAAGATGCTGAAGTTCCAGTATGGCGCTTTCAATCCTGCAGATATTGAATTAGTAAAAACGTGGGTAGGGAATAACCCGGACTATCAATCAAAAACCATACTTCTTAACCACAGCGGATCGCAAAGTGGAAACCACAAACATTTACTTGGAAAACTTCGTGATTTAGGAGTAGAACAAATGGTGAAAACGCCGCTAAGTTATGGGGATACTTCTCATATCGAAGCGACCCTAGCCTATGGTAAAAAAGCACTTGGTCCATATTTCGTTCCGATATTGACATATCTAGATCGCACCGCCTACTTCGATTTAATTTGTACTTCAGGCATAGCTGTTTTTGGTCATCGAAGACAGGAAGCCGGCAATACACTATTTATAGCATTGATGTCGGGTACTAAGATTTTTCTTCATCCTGAGAGTGTCTTACTCCCATTCTTACAGGAGCAGGGATACCTTTTTTATACTTGGGATGACATGAGTGTCGAAGCGCTAGGAACACCTCTAAAGGATGCTGAACGTCTAATCAACTACAAGCTTGCTTGCATTCAGTTCTCTGAGGACACGATCGCTGAGAACTATAACCGAATTCTTAATAATGCTCTTTAACTCTTTAACCTTTTTTTGTTTTTTACCCATTGTATTCGTTTTATACTGGAGTGTTAGAACAAATTTGCGTGTGCAAAATATTTTTCTACTCTTCGCTTCTTATGTTTTCTATGGTTGGTGGGATGTACGGTTCCTTACATTGATTATTGCCTCTACGGCGGTCGATTTTATCCTCGGAAAAATAATGGATACCGCGAGCTCCAGTGTAAAACGCAAATTGCTCATTTCTGCAAGCATGATCTTTAATCTCGGTTTACTTGGTGTGTTTAAATACTACAACTTCTTCATAGAGAATTTCGTCGTACTATCAGACCGAATGGGACTAAGCACAAACCTAGTTCTCCTAAAGATCATACTTCCTGTTGGTATTTCTTTTTACACCTTTCAAACAATGTCTTATACGATTGACATCTATCGCAAGAAACTAAAACATACATCCGATTTTATTGCCTTCGCCGCTTTTGTAGGTTACTTCCCACAACTCGTCGCCGGTCCTATAGAACGTGCTGCTCACCTACTTCCGCAATTGGGGGAAATCAGAGTATTTAACTCTACTAACGCTGCGAATGGGCTTCGACAAGCCCTATGGGGGTTCTTTAAAAAGGTTGTCATTGCTGATGCTGTGGCTCCTCTTGTAGATCTCGCCTTCAGTAATCCCGAGTCGTACTCTAGCTTGGCGCTTATTCTAGGTGCAGTGCTTTTCTCTATACAGATTTACTGTGATTTTTCTGGCTATTCAGACATCGCTATTGGCATTTCAAAATTGTTTGGCATTGAGCTCAAGCAAAACTTTAGAACACCTTATTTTTCTAGAGATATTGGAGAATTTTGGAGGCGTTGGCACATTTCATTGTCTACATGGTTCCGCGACTATATTTATATCCCTTTGGGAGGTTCAAAAGGGTCTACAGCTCTTAAAATACGAAACACATTCGCCATATTTTTAGTCTCTGGATTTTGGCATGGAGCTAACTGGACTTTTATATTTTGGGGGCTGATCAACGCTATACTTTTTCTTCCGTTGATGCTAAGTAAAGGGAACAGGAAGCACCTAGATCACGCTACGTTAAAGGATACACATAAGATTATATGGACATTTACTCTGACGACATTAGCATGGATTTTTTTCAGAGCCGATTCTCTTTCAGAAGCTATGGACTACCTACAACAAATTATTAGAGTTCACGGTGGTCTTTCATTGACCGTCAAGCCATCCTTACTATTGTTCATCACCCTACTCATTATAGGCGATTGGCTCGGAAGAAAAAACGATTTTGCACTCAGCTTTCTAACTCAGGGAGTTCTTTCTAAAACAGCGCCAGCGAGAATCGCCATATACATGACTCTCGCCTATCTGATCTTGCTTTACTCAGGAGGACAACAAACCTTCATTTATTTCCAATTCTAGCATGAAGCAATTTATTCAAAGAATAGTATTAATTTCTGGGTTTTTAGGTTTTTTCCTGACGACAATTATAGCCTTCAATTACTGGCGTTACAAAGTATTTATTAATACACACAATTCTCATACTGTAGTACTTGGAGATAGCCATGCCGCGACGGGGTTTGATCCCGATTTTTTTCCGTATTCTAGTAATTTCTCCCAAACTGCCGAACCCCTTACGGCGACCGCTAAAAAAGTTAAATGGATCGCTTCGTATTTAAAGACCGATACTATTTTACTAATCTTAAGCCCTAATAATATTACTGGTTACAACGACTTTAAATTTAGTTCTAGCAAATCCTCAAGACAGATGTCAAAACGCTATTTTCCTCTCTACGGTTTTAAGTATTGGGAATCTCTGGGGAATTACAGATCTTCTTTTTGGAATTGGGGCCGAGAACATATCTTGCCTAGACCTTCAGGTAAACCTTCATTTTTAGGTAGCTACCAACCTAAATCTGGAATATCGAAGATCAATTGCACAGAGACTCTAGCTCGTCACTTCAACACTACTGATCCTGTATTTTCCCAGGCTTCTATTAAAGCTCTCTCAGACATTATCAGCACTTGTAACAGCCACAACATGGTGTTAAGAGTCCTACGCGCTCCTTTAACATCTGAATACAGTAATTTTGTCCCTGTTGATGTCCAGGTGGCATTTGAAAAACTACTTCTTAGCCTGCCTATGATGCATTCCTCATTTTCTCCAAGTAGCGCGTTATTCTATAATTGCGATCACCTTAATAAAACTGGAGCGGAAATATTTACCAAAGCTCTAAAGTGACTTTATTAAGAATACTCTTTTTAGTTATTTGTTTATTAAACTGAGGCATAAAAAAGCCGCGATCCTTTCGGATCGCGGCTTTTAAATTTAGCGAGTTGTTCTAATTTCTTAGAGCAACTGTATGCGCTGAGTTACGGTGCCTTTCGCAGAAGTCACACGTACCAAATACATTCCTGCACTTGCATTTAATTCAACTGGAATAACAGAACCTTCAACTGAAACTGTAGTAAGTACTACTCCGCGAATATCCATTACCTCTACAGCATAACGATCTGCTTGCTTCATTTCAATCTGGAAGCTACCTGTAGTTGGGTTAGGATAGATACGACCCATCAAACCAAGCTCACCTACATTTTGATTAGGAGCTAAGTTCCCTGGAGAACCTACATCACCTAACGAAGAAGTATAAGCCCCGTTTACACCATCTACAGCAACACCTGTCGCCATACCTGTTGTATCAAACTCAACGGTATATCCTGCCGTAGCGGATAAGTAAAGACTATTAGTTAAGTCAGTTCCTGAGGCGTCAAATAGATAAACACCGTCGCCGTTCTGGCTCAATGACGGGAATGACCCATTCAACTCATCTGTAGAAATTACTTGAACTGAACCAGCAGTCAACTTCCAAGAAACCAACAAACTATCTTCATTTGCTGCGACGTCATTCCAAACTACGATCGCCTCACCTGCTGCGATAGACAACGCTGGGAACACGGACGTACCTGAAATACCACTTTCATCATCCCAAGAGAAACCTGTTAGGTCAACCACTGTATCACCATAGTTATGGATCTCAAACCAATCTGCTGCCCATGCTGAAGCGTTAGAACCTGACATGATCTCGCTTACAACTAATTTAGGGCTGTAGGCTGGTTGTCCGGGAACTATATCAGCAATGTAACGAGGTAACAATTGATAACCACTCAAGTGTGGTAAACTAGAATCATACTGGCCACCTATACCTGATACGTTGAATGTACCTGTTGGGGCTGGTTGGCTGTAAAGATCTACGTCATTGTCAATACGCACAGCGATAGTGTCTGTACCATTTGTAGCATCTACATTGAATCCTGAACCTGAACCTGACCATTGGCTAGGATCAACAAGTACCATGTTTTCAAAGGTTACAAGCTCACTCTCTGTACTCTCGCCTAGTGCCGTTACTACAACAGCAGTAGGCAATGTGTTACCTGCAGATATAAATACAATGCTATCTGGGTACATCTGAGTCAAACCGTTGAATTGGCCAATCGAACCAATCATTCTAACCTGATCACCTTCAGTTACTGTGTAATTCTGAGCAGTTGCAACAGACGAGAAAACGCCCATGCCTCCAGTTCCATCATGGATGGTAAACTGGACCATAGTTGCAGCGCCTTGCATGTCAACACCCATTACGGTTCCGACAAGCTTACAGTATACATTTAAACTATCCGCAACACCATCAGCATCTACACCATCAACATTGGCGATAGTATACGTTGGAGCATATACAGGACAAGAGCTACAGTCTTCCCAACAAACTACTGGTAAAACAGTATTTGCATTTGGAATAGTAACATAACGATTAGTAAAACCACTTGTCGTTAATGTACATGCGCTATCTAAAGTTGCATCAAGAGATTCTTGACCTACCCAGTTGTCATAGGTGAACTTATATTCGTAAGATCCAGCTGTAAGTGGAATAGTACCTTCATATACACCATCACCATTTGCATCTGTCAATTGGTTGGCATTTCCACTCCATCCATTTATGGTACCTGAAACATATACGTTCGTATAAGAGGCAGTTACATTATTCATGTCTACTCGGAATGTGACATTAGGTATGGTAATAACTATACAGCTAGAAGTATGTGAACCCGCATTAGTCCATGTATTTTGTGGATATACATCCCACTGCGTTGCACCGGTTGTCCAGTTGGTTGAACCACCTGTCACTGAATCCTTACGAACTAACGTGTAGTTTGCAGTTGATCCTGTATCTACAATCCAGCTTGAGCCAGGATCTACACCAGGAACACCAATCACATCAACCGTATCTGTACCATTGAATAAAATCATTGCATCGTCACCATTAAAGTGAGCAATAGAAGGATAAGCTAGCGCAGTATCTGCAACAGCTAAAATAGAAGCATCAGCTTGATTTGTTGAAATCAGGTATACATCACCTGAAGCAATAGAAGCATTCGTCGTAAATGTGTTCGTATACGACCCACCGTTACCACTCTGGTATACAGTATAACCCGTCAACGAAACTGCATTTGCTGTTGGATTGTATATCTCGATGTATTTATGGTTAGAAGATCCCTCTGCATATTCAGAGAAGTACAATTCACTACATCCAGTAGGAACTACTACGGTAATACAGCTACTTGAATGTGACCCTACATAAGTCCACGTATTCTGAGCGTATACATCCCATTCCGTTGCACCGGTTGTCCAATCTATTGACCCCTCTGTTATAGAATTCTTACGAACTAACGTGTAGTTTGCAGTTGAACCAGTACCTACAGCCCAGCTTGATCCAGGATCTACGCCAGGAACACCGATCACATCAACCGTATCAGTACCGTTATATAATATCAATGCATCGTCACCATTGAAGTGAACAATTGATGGGTAGCCTAATACCGTATCAGCCTCAGCCTGTATAAGACTATCAGCTTGATTTGTGGATACTACGTAAACATCACCAGAGGCAATAGTTGCATTTGTGGTAAATGTATTCGTGTAAGACCCGCCGTTACCACTCATGTAAACAGTATAACCTGTTAACGAGACAGCATTTGCTGTTGGGTTATAAATTTCAATGTACTTGTGGTTTGATGAACCCTCTCCGTATTCAGAGAAATACAACTCATCACAGCCCGTTACTACTATCGCACAAGAGCTACACTCTTCCCAACATACTACTGGTAAAACCGTAGTTGCATTTGGAATAGTAACGTAACGATTAGTGAACGAACCTGTCGTTAATGTACATGCACTATCTAAAGTTGCGTCTAGAGATTCTTGACCCACCCAGTTGTCATAAGTAAACTTATACTCGTAAGACCCTGGCATCAAAGAAAGTACTCCTTCGTAAACACCATCACCGTTTGAATCGG
>CAJJCK010000159.1 GCA_905182675.1 uncultured Cryomorphaceae bacterium
TAATCAACACTACGTTTCAACCTAATAACGTCAATATCATTGTTAATGAACTGAAGGCTAGCATACAATTGGCCATTCCTGATCATATAGCAACATGGAACAATCAGATGGGGCCCTATTCCTATACAGGGTGGGAATACGATGTAAATGATATAAAGCTGTACAACAGTGCACGGATTTCAACCGCACGCCAGCATATTAATGAGAGCTTATCTCTTCAAGGACAAAAACAAGTTAGCCTTGATGCTTTACCAGAAAGCTCGGGTCATGTTCAAATGAACAGTATCCTCCCTTCATTACCTTGGAGCGGAATATATCATGGAGGATGTCCTGTTACGGCCAAGGCGATACCTGGTAATGGTTTTACATTTTCACATTGGTATTCAACCGCTCCGGCCTACAACAACTTAAACATTGATTCGATTGAAATTGCACTTGCTTCAAACACCACTTTGATTGCTCATTTTGATACTTGTAAAAATGTGATTGACGTTGATATACTTCCTGAGAACAAGAATCTTCGTGCATCCATATCAGATGATCTTAGTGGCGTGTCGTACGAGTGGTTTTTGAATGGCACTGTTGTATCCTCAGATAGCATTATTTATAATCCGATAGATGGGAACTACCAACTCACTATTCGCTTTGACTCTTGCGAAATCGAGTCTGAGGTATTCACTTTGGAAAATGGCGATTACAGATTACACCTGTTCCCCAACCCAGCGATAAATGCACTGAATGTCCAATTCTTAATTGGCGAACAGGAAGATTTAAGTATACGTATACTCAATACCCTTGGACAAGTGGTGCAGCAATGGAACTACCCAGGTTTTATTGGTCAATACAATGAATCTATAGATGTATCAGGACTCGCACGCGAGCTTTACTTCATACAGATTGAAACCCCAAATAAGGTATACACGGAGAAGTTCATTCTGATTGATTAGCGACCTCTACACACTTTTCAGAGAAGAAAAGCGGCTGTGTTTTTAACGATTAATCTTGAAGCAACCCCTTAAGACGATTTAACGAGGCTCATTTATTCTCTTGTGTAGATGCCTTGAACAATAACACAGATCCCGTAATTGCACATGAATACTGATTAATTGGACACTCTAACACTAAATCATTGTTAGGTGTCAACCCATTCAGGTCTATACTTGAGCAACCAATAAACAAAAGCCATAGTTAAGTAAAGTGTTCTTCTGGAACTGTTTAATTTCTAAAGCCCCTTCTGTAGAAGGGACTTTTTTTCTGCTTAGAGTTTCCTTGTGCCCATAATGTCCCATTGCCAACAGTTGGCGAATGCGCAGATTCCATTCAGCATGTGACTCCATCATGGAAGACTTCTTTGATCGCCTATGAAGACACACAATCAACTGTGAATTCGTGGGACCTTATGAGTAATTAAATCTTCTTCCTCTAAAAAGGTGCTCAAACGTCTGGCGAGAAAAATAATGTCACGCAACGAGATCATGTTCGTGCCGAATTTGAAGGTGAAATATATCTTCAAAAACCGATCGTATGACTCCATCAGCTCTTCCGAAGCAGAAGACTTTAGCTGTTCTTGAAGGGATACGTTACTCTTTGTAGAATAGAAAAAAGAGAACCCCAGAATAAGAAACTTACTAAAACTATTCATTTTCGTCGATTTAAATTAATCCCATGGATCAAGACATGAACCAATTTTTTAATAAAATAAATTTATTGATTTGAAGACTATCTAGCCTAGTACCAGTTAACTAATATTTCGACAAACATCTACTATTCAATAACCATATCAGTTAAGAACTTAGTGCCTTCGCGTTTCAACACCTTACATATTAAATGATATAATAATTCATATAACATTGATAATGAATTTTTTAAGAATAATTAAAAAAGGGAATTCATAAAGGTTATTATATGTTATTAAGTACTTTTATACTAATAAATATATAATTTTCACTAATGAAAGCAGCCCTCGTTTTTCTCCTATCTATTTGCTCTATCGTGGGGCAATCTCAACCTAACAAAATTGATAGCCTAGCAAATGTCGTGAATAACGAACACAGGGAATTTAAAAGGTCCGTATACGTCGAGCAGGCTCTTCAATATCTAGCCGAAAACGACTATGAGATAGCCTACTTCAAATCCCAGTTAGACGTTACAAAATTGACCACTAGAGAGCTGCTAAACCTTAATGCTTACGAAGTAAAACGTGATGTAAGAAATGGAACGTATGTTTATGATTCAAACGACACTGATAACAATCCTTACATTCTTTATTATAGATCCATCTATTTCTTTCAACAGGGGATGGTGGAACTGGCAGTTAGAGACCTAAACTTAATTGCCAAAGAATTCATATTACTATCTGATAGCTCTTTTAGTTCTAGCGTATACAATAATTTAGGCGCTACACATTGGAGTAGAGGAAATCTAGACAGCGCACTAATATCTTTTCAAAAATGTCGAGCCTATAGTTCGTGGTACATAGAAATGTTGGAAGCCAATATTCTTGGGCTTGCTAATACAATAAATGACATAGAACTCTCCATTGAACAAATAGAAATCATAACCAAGAAAAACCCAAACTGTGTTAATCCAGTCTACTTAAACAATCTATTCACTTTTGTTGAGAAAAATGATACTTCAAAAGCCGATAGCGTAGGCCTTATAATTCAGAATGCTTACCCTAATATTTCAGAATTACCAGAAGCACTATTGAACCTATACACGAGCAACGATTGGCAGATATCCGAAACCATTCAAAAGTTAATGTCAATGCCCAGCGCTTCTCCTTATTTTGATCTAGCAGTGACCGGCCTTTTAAAAAATGAGAATATTCTAAATGTCGAGGTAACTGACTCGACACTACATATTTTATACAATAAAGTTGAGGATGAGCAATTACGTTCTTTAATCCAGCTGTACTTCAATACGAACACAGAGGGACGCAAAAGCATCTTAAACTACGTAACAAGCCCTATGAATGATTCTGCATATCAAGAGTCGTTGGATAGATTAAAAAAATTGACACAGCAATACCGCGAAGAAAAATTGATTTCAAAAAAAGTGCAGGAAAAAATAATATACTTGTTTATCCTAGCCCTTTTGCTAATACTTATAGCCATAGTTTTCACCCAAAGAGCAAAGATTATGGAAAGCAAAAAAGTTGTGGTGCTTACTGCTGAAAACACTTCCTTAGAGACGGTTAAACTAGAGCTATCAGAAGAGCTAATTCAATTGAGAAAGTCTCTGACTTCGATCGCAAGGGAAAATATTCGGAAACTAGAGCAATTAAGAATCCTGATGACAGATTTAGATGATACCGTTGATAGTCATGATGAGAAATTTAAGGATCTTAACATCATAAGAACGCATCAAGAAGGCATCACAAGATTCAAGATCAGTAAATTTTGTGAGGACCTTAACACCGATAGTTTCAAACCCTTAGAAAAATTAATCTCAAAAAAGGAACTTCAGCTATTAAAGCTAATCGCCCTAGAGTTCAGGTCGAAAGAAATCGCGATTCTTCTCAATGTTTCACCACAATATATCAACAATCAAAGGCATAAAATAAAAGTCCTGCTCAATTTACAGGGCTATGACTTCGATAAACTCTTGTCAAATCTAAAGACTGATTTATTCAAACAACGTGCTTAAAAACAGCATTTTGGTTATTAGAATGTAGTTGAATTCATCATAAAATTCTCGAGTTTATTCTTTCGATGACAATGGCTGATCTAGTGAATCCGATTTTTTACTAACCGAGAGTGCGTCAAACATTTTTTGATGTTTTGAGGGCTCACGTTTCTTTTTAGGTGTTTTCTCTGGGCCACTACCTTCTGCTCTAGGCGCACGCTCTGGATGCTCTCTCCTTGGCTTCTTGTTAGCTGAGCTTTTAACCTGTTCGCCTTTCTTACGAGGGGCTCTTCCACCCTTACTGGACTCTCCCCATTGTGGACCTTCTCCAATCTCAGCAGGTGGTTGTTCCTTCTCTAAAACACGGTCAATGAGTTGTTCTATTTTGCCAAACTTGAACATGTCATCAGGACATACTAAAGTAACCGCCATACCCTTTGATTTAGCACGAGCGGTCCGACCTATACGGTGCACGTAATCTTCCGCGTCACCAGGAACATCAAAATTAATGACAAGGTCAATTCCCTTGATATCGATACCGCGACTCATTACATCAGTAGCGACCATGACACGGATTTTTCCGCTTCTGAAATCACGCAATGCCATTTCACGTGCTTGCTGCTCGTAATCAGAACTAATACCCTGACAAGCATATCCTTTCTGTAATAATTTCCGAGCAAGACTCTCCACTTTTTTCTTTGTAGAACAGAAAATAATAATGGCCTTAAAATCGTCCTTATCACGAAGCACACTATGTACTATCCCTATTTTTTGCTCCTCAAAAGCCAATATCACCTTCTGAGTAACGCCTTCTGCAGGTTTGGATATGGCCACCGATATCTCCTCAGGATTTTTTAGAATCTCCTTCGCAAGAGTACGGATTTTAGGCGCCATCGTAGCGGAGAACATTAAGCTCTGACGCTCCTCTGGGATTTCGCCAATAATCTTGATGATATCATCAAAGAACCCAATATCTAACATGCGATCCGCTTCATCCAATATAAGGTGCTTGACGGTGTCAAACTTCACATATCCACGTGCGATATGTGCTAGCAGTCTACCTGGGGTAGCTACAATCACGTCCGCGCCACCTTTGAGAGCATCCGCTTCAGCTTCCCAGCTAACGCCATCTCCTCCGCCATAAACAGCAAAACAAGAAGCATTTGTGAAGTACGCTATTCCTTGAATCTCTTGGTCAATTTGTATTGCTAACTCACGCGTAGGGCATAGAATTAGTACCTGTACGCCATCACTAGGCGTCTCGGACAGTTGATTTAATGTCGGTAAAACGAATGCTGCTGTTTTTCCGGTGCCCGTTTGAGCACATCCGATAAGGTCTTTTCCAGAAAGTATATATGGAATTGCTTTTTCCTGAATCTCAGTCGCCTCCTCAAAGTTCATATGGAACAAGGCGTCTAATAGTGTTTCGTTCAGGCCGAAATCTTTGAATTTCATCATTTATTGTAGGTGTATGTCCACCTGTACCTCAATGTTTTGCGAGATCGTAAAATTAGGATAGCCTTCTCCTAGGCCCCATAGTTCTCTATCGATGGTAAAGGTTCCTGTCAAAAGACCGTTGTTTTGCTCAACGAGTTCGAGCTGGAGCGGCTTTGAAAGTCCGCGCAAGGTAAGATTACCTGCTAGTTTATAAGTTGTTAAGCCAGAGGATTTTCCAATAAATATTACGCTTGAGGCTTTAAAGCATACTAAAGGGGTTTTCGCAGTATTGAAAAACTCCTTATCCTCTCGTAAGCTTTCGTCGCGATTCTTATTCCCGGTGTTGATAGATTTTGTATCCAGACAACCCTCTATACCCACAAGAATTCCATCCTCATAGGTCGCAAATCCGGTTGGATTCCCCATGGTACCTGTCACTTTATTAAAGGTTAAACTCTTTAATTTAAAAGAGGCAGAACTCTCCAGAGCGAATTCTCTTTTTTGTGAAAACCCACAAATATTCACGAGGAGTAATAGAAGTAAACATTTATTTTTCATAGTCTTATCGCTAGGTCCATTTTCTTATGGCAAAAGACCTGTCGCCTTTAAAAGTTCATGACGTGAACCGTGTTCTGTAAAAACATCATTGATTTTGCGTACGACTAACTTTATATCTAAATCAGAATGAGCAATTTCCATAGCTACCGCACCGGACAAACCTCCTGTCCCCATAGATTCTTCGAGTATCACAATAGTTTGATATTGCCCGAGCATGCGCTTCACGTCTGCTGGTAATGGCTTTACCTGCCCTAGGTGGGCATGATCCATAGCTTCCTCCTTCGCAAAGGAACTCAGTACGCCACTGCTTAATAATAACGTATTGCTATGCCCTTTTTTTAAAAACCTGTATTCCATAAAATCTACAGGAGAGTCACAACTGGTCCTAGCCTTAGGATACCTTATGAATAATGGGCCTCGTAGCTCTGGTTGTATTTCTGAGGCCTTACGTAACATGGCTTGTAACTCCGAGCCATCCATTGGGTTCCAAACCGTCACATTAGGTATATCCAATAAGAAGCCTAAATCAAATACCCCGTGGTGGGTAGGTCCATCTGAGCCTACAAATCCAGCTCTATCCACAAGAAAAATTACGGGTAATTCTTGCAAGGCGATATCGTGGATGACTTGGTCCATGGCGCGCTGGAGAAACGTACTGTAAATGTGTACCCAAGCCTTGCCGCCAGCAGCGGCAATTCCAGCAGCGGCCGTCACTGTATGGGGCTCGTTAATACCCGTATCATGGAGCTGTTGCGGATGTTTTACACGAAGCGGTGCAAACCCACTTCCTGCGAACATCGCCGAGCTTAGAATCTGAATCTCAGGATTAGCAGCTAAGATCAATCCCATTTCTTCCGCTGCCCACCACTGAAAAGTAGTTCCCGGCTTGTAAGACTTAGGAGGACTGAGATCAGGACGAGTCGTTTTAACGTGAATAACCCGTTTTCCACCGAGCGTTAATGCCTGTTGTAATTGAGCTACCAGAATTGTTACGTCATTTCCCTCTTCGCATCGGTGGTACTCCCACCCCAAGCTTTTAAAGTAGGATTGGTAGTTCTGATAGTTATGTAATACCCCAATTGTTTGATCTATACTTCCATCATTGTCATTTAATATGACCAAGGCATCAGTGTCAATTGTCCCTAAGTGGTTAAGGGCTTCAAAAGTCTGGCCGCCAGTAAGAGAGCCATCTCCAACGACAGCTATCCTATGACGCTTATGCTTTTTAATAGCATCTGCCATACAAACGCCAGCAAGCGCACTGATACTTGTTGAGGCATGCCCTGCTCCAAAAAAGTCAAATGGACTTTCATCACGCTTGAGAAATCCTGAGATACCACCTGGCGTGCGCTGGTGATTTAGAGATTTCATTCGACCTGTAATGGCCTTGTGAATGTAACCCTGGTGACCTACATCCCAGATGAGCACATCCTCAGGAGTATTCAACACATAGTGCAGGGCCACGGTTAATTCCGCGACGGCCAAGGACGATTCAAGGTGTGGTATTTTTTCTTTGACGCGAAGGATGACTTCAGATTTGACCTCTTCAGTGAAGTCTTGAAGTTCATGTGGTTCTAATGCGCGGAGGGCTGTGATCATTTCCCAAAATTAGCGCAAATAAAAACCCGCAACACTATGCGTCGCGGGTTTTTGAGTTCTAGTTTTTTAAGGCCATCCAACTTAGGCGAAAAGACGTGCCATAAAGCGCTGTATACTCTCAAAAAGGAAGTACATCACTGGCACAATAACGAGAGTAAGGAACGTTGCAAAGGTCAATCCAAAGATGACTGTCCAAGACATTGGCCCCCAGAACACCACGTTATCTCCACCAAAGAAAATATGTGGATTGTTCTCACTAAATAAGGTGTAAAAATTGATGTTCATCCCCGTGGCTAATGGGATTAATCCCAATATGGTAGTGATGGCCGTTAACAATACGGGACGTAAACGAGTACGTCCAGCTTCTACAATAGTATCAATCAAAATCGGTACTGGTAATTTGTCTTTTTCATCTAGGCCCAGTTCAGCATGCTTCCGTGAAGAAAGCTGTTTGATGAAATCGATCAATACAATGGCGTTATTTACGACAATACCTGCCAGCGATATAATACCAATCATAGTCATCATAATCACAAATTCCATTCGGAAAATCACCAATCCTAAGAATACTCCGATCAAAGAGAACACGACGGTTACAAGAATAATGAATGGCGTAGAAGCAGAATTGAACTGGCTCACTAAGATTAAGAAGATCAAGAAGACTGCCATGAGTAATGCTCCAGAAAGGAAATCAAGTTCCTTCGCTTGCTCCTCTTGCTCACCAGTAAAATTAACGTTAATGCCTTGTGGAAGATCGTAACTCGCCATAGCAACTTTGATCGCATCTACAGTTTCTGTTGGATTAGCTCCTTCCAATAAATTAGATTGAATGGAAATCACACGCTTTAAGTCCTTTCTTTTTACAGATGAAAATGTAGAGGTCTTTTTTGCCTTAGCTACTGCCGAGATAGGGACCTGTTTAATTTTTCCGCTGGCTTGGTCACGAAATGTGATTTTCTGATTCATCAAGTCCTCAACATTATAACGGTACTGATCACTCATTCGAATATTAATAGGATAATCATCTTCCCCGTCTTTAAAGCGGGAAACTTCTTTACCAAACAACGCAGTACGCATCGCGTCACCTATTTGTGCTGAACTTAGGCCTAACGCCCTCGCTTTGACACGGTCTACCATGATTGGCATTTCAGGTTTTCCGGTTTCAACATCAAGCTTTAACTCCTCAATACCTGCAATACTTTGGTTATTGATGAAGGCTTTAATTCCATCTGCAACCTCAACCAATTGATAATAGTCATTACCACTTACCTCAATATTTACGGGTGGTCCAGTTGGAGGTCCATTGCTGTCTTTTGCTACTGAAATCACTACTCCTGGGTAATCACTGAGTGTGGCACGAATCTTATTGAGTACATCAGAAGAATTCACACGGTTGCCCTCCATATCTACACGATCTGAGAACTTATAAAAAGCGACTGTAATTTTAGCTTTGTTTGGCGTCTGCGCCATAGAAGGCCCTGCGTTAGGATCACTCGTCCCTTCACCCACCTGAGCAATAACAGATTCTACCATGTAGTTCTGTTGGTCTCCGTTGGCATCAATATAGTTGTATTCACTAACAATCTCCATGACCTCTTTTTCAAGCTCTAAGGTTACATCGTTGGTTTGCGCTATATCGGTACCAATTGGCATCTGGATATAAACCATCGCTTGATTAGGCATGTTTTCGGGAAAGAACAGTGTCTTGGGAGGAAAAGCGCCAAGAAGTATTCCTGAGAAAATCAGCAAAGCAAAAGTTCCTGAGAAAAACAGGATAGGTTTTCTACCTGACAATGCATAAGCCAGAACAGACTTGTAACCGTTTTCTAAAGATGGAAGTAAAATAGTCTGAAACCATTTGGTAGAAGGAACTACCAAAAAAGCATAAATCAGCGCAAACGCACCAGCATAAATGAACAGGTTACCCCAGGCCATTTTACCGACACCATAGCCAATCACTACACCTAAAACTATAGCCGCAACGCTGTAAATAGTGACCCTTTTCTTATTTAAAGGAGCCTCTTCTACTTTCATTAGTGCTGCTGTTAAACCTGGATTGATCACCAGAGCAACAAACAGCGAAGACGAAAGAACGGTGATTAATGTCAACGGTAAGTATTTCATGAATTCACCAAAGAGACCAGGCCAGAATGCCAAGGGCAAAAATGCTGCTAAGGTGGTCGCTGTAGAAGCTATAATTGGCATAGCTACTTCACCTGCACCTAACTTCGCCGCAGTAATACGGTCGTAGCCTTCGTCCATAAATCGATAGATATTCTCTACAACAACAATTCCATTATCCACTAACATTCCTAAAGCTAAAACCAGGGCAAAAAGAACAATGGTGTTTAATGTTACACCCAAGGCGTTTAGAATCACAAAACTCATTAGCATAGACATTGGAATGGCAATTCCAACAAATAATGCATTGCGAAGTCCCAAGAAAAACATCAAGACAATAACTACGAGAAGCATTCCGAAAATAATGGAGTTTTCAAGATCCGCTACTTGGGTTTTTGTTTGCTCAGAGGTATCGTTCGTTACAGATATATTGAGGTTGTCCGGAAAATAGCTTTCTTGGGCTTCTGCCAATATTTGAGCGATTTTTTCAGAAACAATAATCTGGTTTTCACCCGAGCGTTTGAAAACGTCCAACATCACCACTGAAGAGCCGTATTGACGAGCATAAGACTGGCGTTCCACCTCATCAAATTCAATCTCAGCCACATCACCTAGGCGAACTAGCATCATTTTTTCGCTCTTAATAATTACATTGCGTAATTCATCCAACTCGCGAATTTCTCCAACCACACGCACATTCCGACGGTAACCATCCACGAGAAGATTACCTCCAGAAATGGTCATGTTTTCATTTTGAATGGCTCCTGCAATATCATTGAAGCCTAGCTGCATGCTCTCCAGCTTTTTGTTGTCGACAAGAATCCGCACTTCTTTATCATCAATCCCACGGATATCCACCTTGGATATTTCAGTGAGATCTTCAATTTTTTCTTCTAAAAACTCACCGTATTCCTTCAACTGGTCTAGAGAAAACTCTCCCGACATATTGATGTTTGCAATAGGCATCAATTCTGAGAAGTTCAGCTCAAATACATTAGGATCCGCCGGCAAATCCGTTGGAAAATCTGGCTGGCCCATTGCAGCATCTACCTTGTCTTTCACTTTTCTCAAAGCTTCGTCAGGAGAAACATCAAAGTTGAACTTAACCTGGATGGTGGAGTATCCTTCTACCGAGGTAGAATTGATGGCGTCCACTCCGGAAATCCCATTGATTTCTTTTTCTAAAGGGCGTGTAATAAGTTTCTCTAAATCCACGGGTGAGTTCCCTGGATATGGAGTACCTACATAAATTTCAGGTGTAACAATTTCAGGAAATGCCTCAGAAGGCATTGACGTGTAACTCATGAACCCTGCAATAAATACAATAGCCGTGAGCACATATACCGTCATGGTGTTCTTCACCGAAAAGGTAGAAGGACCAAACTGTTTGATTATACTTTTCTTTTCTTCCATGTTGATGGCGTATTTCTGCTGTTAACCTTTTACGACACGTTGTCCTGTGCGAACGCTACGTGAGCCCTTGTCGATCACCATCATGCCTTGTTCAAGACCCGTGGTGATTTCAGTCTTATCTCCATAGGTCAATCCAGTAGTCACCCACGTCTTTGCAACTTCATAGAAAGCCGCGTCGTCAATAATCTTTAACGTGTAGACAAAGTCATTTCCTTCAACGTCTTGCTGAACTAAACTTGCAGGAACCGTCAATGCTTCTTCATTTTTGTAATCCTGTAGCGCAACATGAACCATTTGGTTTGGCTTCACACCGTCTGAGACAGGCAAGCTAACGTTGATGGTGAATGTGCGATTTCCTTTCGCAATGAACTGTCCTACTTGTAACACTTCAGCAGCTAATTCGTAGTCCATTGAGGTGAAAGCTATATTAGCAGGAGTACCCACGTGAACACGATTGGCATAAGATTCAGGCACATCAGCTTTGACATAAACACCTGATGTGTTCACTAGTCTCATTGATGGAGATTGTGGACCAGCCATTTCACCCTCTTTGACGAAGATGTTGTCTATGGTACCTGCAAAAGGAGCGTGAACCTCGCTCAACTGAATTTGCTCCTTCAATGTTTTAACACGCTGAACCAAACCATTGTATTGATTCTGGGCTTGTAGAAATTGAATTTCTGAGCCAATCTGCTCATCAATCCATAACTTCTGCTGCTTCTCGAACATCGTCTTAGCAAGCGCTAATCCATTCTCTAACTCTTTTAAAGAAGACTGTAAAATATCCGTGTCTAGGCTAATTAATAATTGACCCTGAGCAACACGCTGGCCATTCTTCACATAGATTCTCTCTACTTTACCGTTTGCAGAAGGGAATAAACTGATGCTTTTATCCGCTTCAACCGTACCAAAAACATCAAAATAATGAAGGAAGACAGCTGTCTCAACGCTCAATGATGTCACAGCATCGTAGCGCGCAGTAGTATCAAGCTTAGAAAGCTGTTCTTCAAGTAGTGTGATTTGGGTGTTTAGCTCGGAACGGACGGAAACAAGACTGTCTTTTTGTGCGCTCATTGCTGCTATATCTCCAGTCGCTTGCTCTGGCGAGCTACAAGCTGCGAGAATTGCAATACTAAAAATGGATAACGTTTTTTTCATGATATGGTGTTATTTCAAGGTCTGTTTAGTCATTAAATATTCCAGTTCGGATTGTTTGTCCAGTGCTGTTTGAGCAGATAGAAACAATCCTTGAAGACCCTCTTGATATTGGGCTTCAGCTTGAGTGAGGTCCATGGAGGAAACCATGCCTTGCTCGTATTCTTTGCGACGTTGGTCACGAATTCTCTGTGCTAATTCCACATTTTCCTTCTGCGACAAATAATCTGCTACCGAACGGTGGAACTCATTCACTAAAGACGCGTGTTGCATCTTTAGACCTTGCTCTAATTGGGTCAAACCAATAAGTGCCTGATCTCTCCTGATTTTTGACTGCTGAAGTGATGCCGCGCCTCCACCTGAACTCCACAATGGAATACTAATGCTTGCTCCTACTAAGCTGCTTGGGATATCAATAGCGTTGTCACTAAAAATATTCGCGTCTTGGCTTTGATATTGAATGTTGTTCTGGTAGCTCACTGCAACAGATGGGAGATACTGCATATACTCATTTTTGACTTCGAGCTTTGCACCTTCAACTCTATTTGCCACAGACTTGTAGTCAACCGTCTTCCTTGCGTCGAATGCTAAATCAGCCATAGCTGAAGAACCAGCCGCTTTTACAACCAAATCCTCCAGGTCATCTGCTAACAAAATATCCAGGTCAACAGCATAACCCATCTGCAGTTTCAACAGCATCTTAGTAACATTCGCCTGACCCTCACTGAAGCGTAATGCATTTTTAATGTTGTTGTAGTTAAGCATCATTTGATCTGCATCTGCCTTGCTCACCATCCCGGCTTGATTTAACTTTTGCATCTCTTGAGCCAAGTCCGCTAGGTAACCCTCATTAGCTTTTAGAACTTTGACACTTTCCTCACTAAGTAACGCCAAATGGTAGGCCTTCGCCACCTCGCGGCGGAGTTCAGATTTAGATTTTTCCATGCCCAATGCTGCGTTGTCTTTTAAGACTTTGGCAGCCATAAGACCAACTACAAAAGAACCATCAAAAATTAATTGTGTAACCACAAGACCTCCTTGCGCTTGATAGTCTGTTCCAAACGTTAGCTTTTCTAAAGTACTCGGATCATTGTCTAGATCAGCAACTAAAGAGGCTAATTCAATATTGTAAGCATACTGACCCTGAGCACTTGCTTGAGGCAGACCAGACGCAAGGTTTTGGCGATAAATCTGCTTCGCTCGGTCAATCTCAAGTTTAGCAATTTGCACCCCATATGCATGATCAAGCGCATATTCCTGTGCAGAGGACAACGTAAACTTTTGCTGACCTTGCGCAGAAAGCGCTATGAACATGGAAACGAAAAGCAGAGCGTTTTTTTTCATTGTTCTGTTTGTATTAGTTTATTTAAATATTCAAGGCCTTTCGCGGATGCGATGCCTCTAATGTGGTATTTCAGACTGGTATTTCTCAAGTCATCTAGATCTAAGGTTGTATCCGAGATAACGCTTTCATGCAATGCAAGAATATGACCATAATAAAGCATCGCAATGTGCTCTATGTGTAGATCATTCCGGTAGGTGCCTTCATCTATACCCTTGTTCAGGTTTGTTCTGGTAAAGGAGAAAACTATTTCTTCTCTCTTCTTCTTCAGTATGGAGGCAACTTCAGGATAATAATAGCCTAGCTGGAATATCAGTTTATCTTCTTCACCTCGCATCCGAAGCTCCGCAAATTTTTCAATTGCAAATAATTCATCTATGGCATTGCCATTTGCGGAGTTCACTGCCGCATGCAACTCCCTGTTCATCACCTCAGCAATAAACAAGAAAGCCTTCTTTA
>CAJJCK010000160.1 GCA_905182675.1 uncultured Cryomorphaceae bacterium
CTCCAAAGGCCAACATGAAAAACAAACATATCTGCACCGCATTTTTGGGCAATGCGATATACCTCCGCGAGGTTCGCTTTTGCCATAGGAGAGAATCCCATAGCCGTAGCTATTTTCTTATATTCGACTGGGGTGGCTTTAGAATCCATTCACTGTTTTTATTACGGCACTACGCTCAACGCAGTGTTCCGAGAAAATACATATTAATATTATTCTTTTCTGGCATTTTTTACTTTTTCCAATAAGGTGTTTAGTCCAGCCTCATCCCCAGTATATATGCGCGAAATACGCCCCTCCGGACCACTTGAGAAGACATACTTTCCGCTGTAGGTTAAGGCATGCATTGCTGTAGTATCGACGATGTGTAATGCTGTGTCTAGTGCCCGGATACCTTTAGTACCGGTGAAATAGATGTATTGGCCATCACTAGCAGCGTCGCTTGTATAGGGTAGACCGCTCAAGATACCTAAGGTAACGTCATCCTGTTCGCCAGTGGCTAAGTCTATTATAATAGCTGTATTTGAGGTGTCTGAATCCATCAGGTAATCCCCACCTACGATATACAACTTTGTTCCCTCCCAAAGCTGTGCGAAAGCACCCTGACTAGGCAAACCTTGTTGTAACTCAATAAAATCAGTCAACCAGGTCTTTCCACTGTCAGAAGAAGTATGCATGCGAGAAACACTGCCACCAGTAACGATGGAAATTATCCCATAACCATAAGTGATCGCTGAACCACTCGCCGCAAAAGCAGCCTCACCATCAATAGATTCAGGACCTATTCCAGGGGTCCAAGTATCCCCACCATTAATGGTCTCTAACCACATGAAACGGCCATCGACTGGATCTCCAAACACGTAACCAACGCGATCACTGAGAAACACAATACCGTCTAAAAAGGTAGACTCTGCCGTATCGGAGTAGACTCTAGACCAATTCTCACCCGCATCTCGCGAAGAATAAATATAGCTTGGAGCACCCGCAGTGACCGCAGTAAAATGTTCTGAATCATGTGCCCAAACTGACCTAAATTGACTCTCTTCAGCACCTATTACTTTAGTGAAAGACCAATGCAGTCCTGCGTCCGTGCTTATACCGATGTTACCAGAGCTCCCTCCAACAATGACCACAGTATCATGTGTGGCATGTAAGCCACGAAAACTGATCTGCTCGTTGCTTTGGTGTAACTCGACAAGAATAGGACCTGAAATTTCTTCCTGAACATTGCAAGCGTTCAGGAGGAAGAACACAACAGTGATAATTGCAGGAACAATGATAAGTTTACGATTCATGGCTTGATTTCTATATTTATCAAGATAAGAAGACTGGCCTAGAAAGCAAAGTAGATAAATGGCTGGACCTCAGCACTAAGAATTTGATAGATTACCAATGTGGACAACAGGACGAGCACGTAAAGTATCCAAACAGGAGCATGAGCTACTTTATGTTGCAACTGTGACTTATAGCGGCCAGGAATCCAATGGATGATATATCCTAAAAGCATCACAGAGAAAAATTTCCAATTGCCTGTAACCACCCCCGCAACAGTATCCATCCCAAAATCATTAGTGATTTTAGTCAATAATTCAATTGCACCATTCCAAGTTGGAGAGCGGAACCAAGCCCGCGTGAATGTGATAAAGGTCAATGTCAGAATCAGTCCAATAGCGCGATTGTACCATTTTTTCTTATCTGCCCAGGGAGATACTTTCTTCCAGTTTTTATAAACCACGAGTCCGACCCCATTCAACGTTCCCCAGGTAACAAAGTTCCAAGATGCTCCGTGCCAGAGCCCCCCAAGAATCATGGTCAGCATGAGGTTTATATTGGTATTCACCCACTTTGCGACGACAGGGCTATAACGCATAGCAAAGGAGCCCAGAGCAAAAATGCCTGAAAGTATAAGCGTCAGTGATGAGTTACCTGCAATCAAAGCGATCATGACAAAGAAGATGAACACAATAACGTAGGAAGCTATGGATCCTTTTCTATTGCCACCCAGTGGGATATATAGATAGTCTCTTAACCACGTCGATAGAGAAAGGTGCCATCTTCGCCAAAAATCGGCCACAGAAGATGCCTTATAAGGGCTATTAAAGTTTTTAGGGAGCGTAAATCCGAGGAGCATAGCGATACCAATAGCGACATCGGTATAGCCAGAGAAATCCGCATATACCTGTAAGGAGTATCCAAACAGGGCGCTCATCGTTTCAAAACCACTGTAAAGTTGAGGGTTATCAAAGACTCGGTCTATAAATTGAACAGCGAGATAATCAGCCAGAAATAGCTTTTTTAGCAATCCATTTAAAATCCAGAAAACCGCAAGTCCCGCGCGTTGCTTAGACAACTGATATGGCTGGTGTATCTGTGGAATAAATTCTGATGCCCTCACAATAGGTCCAGCGACAAGCTGAGGAAAGAAGCTGACATAAAATCCGAAGTCTAAAATATTTCTCACAGGCTTGACATGTCCTCTGTAAATATCAACGCTATAGGAAATGGTTTGAAATGTGAAAAATGAAATACCTACAGGAAGTAATATCTTCTCAAATACGAAGTTTGTGCCTACTGCTTGGTTCGTCCAGAGGGCAAAAGAGTTAATCACAGTAAGTTCAATACCGGTGAGGTCGTGTAAAAAATCTACTACGAAATAGGCATACTTAAAATAACCTAAGACCATTAGATTTACCAATACAGATAGTGCCACAAGGAATTGACGCTGCCATTTCACCTTGTTGGTATAAATTGCCCATCCAATTACAAAATCAACCACCGTACTGAACAGGAGAATGATAAAGTAAAAACCACTCGTTTTATAATAGAAAAATAAAGACACCGCAAATAGAAAGACATTGCGACGAGCGGTGTGCTTATATACTAAGCTGAAACCACCCATCACAAAAGCAAAAAACACCCAGAAGTAACGTTGTGTAAATAACAACGGGCTATTCTCTTGGTAGGTGAACCACTGTTCTATGATGCTCCAGTCAATCAATTGGCAAGATGTTTTACATGTCGCTCATAATCCTCCCAAAACGCCCAAAATAATAGGTCAGAGTTCAATCGGTAACCCGTTCTGGAAAAATGAATCTTATCCGGTTTAGCTAAGCGATGCTCCTCCCATATCGCTATAGAGTTAAGACCGCCCATTACCCCAAATAAATCCCAAAAACCTGTATCGTGGTCTTTACTGAGCTGTTTCATAACTTCTACCACATCTAAGGCATGCTCGTTGGGCGCCTGACGCTTATAGTAGCTGTCGTTATTAGTCATGAAGATAAACTCGCAATCTGGGTTGATGGCCCTAAACCAATCAACTAACGTGTCATAACGCTCTTTGTACTCCTGTGGATACCATTCGTCATCTGGTTTGTAGGCATCATTAATTCCCAAGCCAAAAATCACCAGATCTGGTGAAATATACCTGCCTTGTTCAA
>CAJJCK010000161.1 GCA_905182675.1 uncultured Cryomorphaceae bacterium
GTGTCGTCGAGCATCGCTTTCGTCCCCTTATCAATAAGTAGTTGAACAAGGCATTGCTCCTGGATATATCCATGCACCTGTGTTAGCTCAGAATCAGCCTTAGGCAATACTTCCATAGGTGGAGCCTGAGCCTGCTGCTTCTTTGCTTGTCTTTGTTGTACACCAAGTAACCTGTTCAGCTCTTGATAAAGTAAGTTAGAGTCAACGTCTAGAATTCGTGCTGCCTCTTTGATGAAAATTTCTTGACCAATACCATCTGGAACCTTAGCAATACTGGCAACAACATCACGAACCATTTCGACACGCTTAAGGGGGTCTCCGGCTGCCTCTTCTAATAAGATCGATGTCTTAAAACTGATGAAGTCTTTCCTTTCTTTGGCTAAAAAAGCATCTAATTCCTCCGTACTGTGCGCTTGAGCAAAACTGTCTGGATCTTCACCATCCGGAAAAGAGACTACACGAACGTTTACGCCTTGCTCGAGCATCATGTCAAGACCTCTAAAACTAGCTCTTATACCTGCGGCATCACCATCAAATAATAAAGTAATGTTAGAGGTATAACGTTTTAGCATAGCTATCTGACCCTCGGTTAATGCAGTACCTGAAGAGGCTACTACATTTTTAACCCCATTCTGGTGGAAGCTCAATACATCTGTGTAACCCTCAACTAAATAGGCCTCGTCTTTCTTTACAATCTCCTGCTTAGCCTGGTATAGACCATACAAAACCTTACTTTTGTGATAGATTGGATTCTCAGGACTATTAAGGTACTTCGCGGCCTTAGCGTTGCTTTGTAATATTCTTGCTCCAAAACCTAATACTCTGCCTGAAACGCTATGGATAGGAAACATGACTCGACCACGAAACCTGTCATACCAGCCACGTTCATTCTTCATGGAAATACCAGAAGCCTCTAAGGCTCTTTCACTGTACTGGTTTTTAATGGCAAAGTCTGCAAACGCTGTAGATTGCTCTGGGCTGTAGCCTAAGGAAAACTTCGTAATTGTCTCCTGCGTAAAACCTCGTTCTTTAAAGTAACTAAGTCCTATAGCCTTTCCCGCGTCTGACTCAAGGAGTTGATCGTGGTAGTATTTCGTTGCAACATCAGTGATTAAGTAAACCGCTTCGCGCAAGTTACTCTCTTCGATTTCCTCTGTAGTCTGAGGTCTTGCCTCAGGGATGTCAATATTGTACTTCTTTGCCATCCAGCGCAGCGCCTCTGGATAACTCATTTGCTCGAGTTCCATCATAAAGGTCACAGCATTGCCGCCCTTTCCAGAGGAAAAGCATTTGAAAATCTGCTTTGCTGGACTCACCATGAAACTGGGAGTACGTTCATTGTTGAATGGGCTTAAACCTTTAAGGTTACTTCCCGATTTTTTTAATTGCACAAACTCACCGATCACCTCCTCTATCCGAGCAGTAGTGAAAATTTGTTCAATTATTTCTTGAGGAATTCTAGCCATTACGTTGCAATATACGCCGTATAGATAAAAAAAGCCACCTCGAAGGATGGCTCATAAGCTGCGTCAATCTCCATGGATCACTTATGTAGATGTACATCCATTTGAGGATATGGAATACTAATTCCCTTTTGATTAAACGCTTTAAAAACAGCGGTATTCACTGCGTAATGTACGTCCCAATAATCGGAGGAATTCACCCATACGCGAGCAACAATATTTAACGAAGAGTCGGCCATTGCAGCGAGTTCAATGGTAAAAGACTTCTCTTTTAACGTTCGCTCATCAGCTTCTAGAATTTCCCTAATGGTTTGTTTCGCTTCGTCTAAATCAGCGTCATAACCGATACCAAACAACCAATCCACCCTACGGATATCTTGCGCACTGTAGTTAATCAAACTACCATTACTCAGTGGGCCGTTTGGCACTATAATTACCTTATTATCCGGGGTGGTCAGTGTCGTTACAAAAATTTGAATCGCCTTTACCGTACCCGAATGCCCTTGAGCCTCAATAAAGTCTCCAACCTTAAATGGTTTGAACATCAGTATCATAGCTCCACCTGCAAAATTCTGGAGGGTCCCACTGAGCGCAAGACCAACAGCTAAGCCGGCAGCGCCTAAAACTGCAACGATACTCGTAGTTGCCACTCCCAATTGATTAATTGTTGCGATAACCACAAAAGTCTGAAGGGCAATTTTTAAGAGCGACTCGAGGAATCCAGCCAAGCTTTTGTCGAGTTCACGAATCTGCATGGCCTTTTTAAATCCTCTCATCAATATTTTCACCACACGCATACCTATCCAGAAAATAAGTATCGCAATCAGAAACTGCTTACCCCACAACAAGGCTGTGTTCTTGATTAAATCCAGGGAAATTCCTAATGTGCTTTCCATAATTAATTAAAGTTATTTTTTGCGTTTTCCGGTGTAACTAATGAGCTCTTCTAAGGCTGAACGCTCCGCGGAAGATGGAAATTTAGAAAGTAACTCACGTGCATTTTCAAGATGCATTTCCATTTTCAATCTTGCATATTCTAATCCGCCAGATTGATTCACAAAGTCGACTACCTCCTGAACTTTCTTGGGACGGTCATTGTGCTTTTTTATGGTGCGTATGATTTGCTTTCTCTTTGCGGCATTCGCGTTACTCAACGCATTAATCAATGGCAAAGTCATTTTTTGCTCCTTGATATCTATTCCAGTGGGCTTTCCAGTGAAGTTCACTTTTTCCAAATCGAAAAGATCATCTTTAATCTGAAAGGCCAGGCCCAATTCCTTTCCGAATCTTCTAAGCTGCTCCTGGTCCTCTAACGAAGCTCCCACGCTTTGGGCACCAACCACACAACATGTCTCAATGAGAACTGCCGTTTTCTGCTGGATTACCTCAAAATAAACCTCTTCAGTAATATCTAACTTACGCGCCTTCTCTATTTGCAACAGCTCTCCTTCGCTCATGCTTTTTACCGCTTTGCTCACTTCGCCAAGTAGATCATATTCCTTAGTGTCCACTGCGAGAAGGAGTACTCTTGAGAGCATATAATCTCCTATGAGAACAGCAATCTTATTTTTCCAAAGCGCATTAATGCTGAAAAAACCCCGTCTCATATCCGCATCATCAACTACATCATCATGAACTAGCGTAGCCGTATGCATGAGCTCTATCAATGAGGCTCCAATGAAAGTACTCTCTTGCACTTTACCAAGCATCTTTGCCGTGAGAAAAACTAAAATTGGACGTATTTGCTTTCCTTTTCTCTTAACCATGTAACGCATTACCTGGTCTACTAAAGATACTTTTGAAGAAATATGAGAACGGAACTTACCTTCGAACTCTTTCATTTCAGCTTGAACTGGACTTTTAATTTTTTGGAGGCTATACATCAATTCCATCCATTTTTCTTGCAAATGTGCTCATAAGCTTTCTGGACATTCAAAAAGGTTTCCTTCGATGCGGCCTGAGCGTCCGGTCCTGCATCAAGTGTCCGGTCAGGATGGTATTTTAAGGCCATTTTTCGGTACGCCTTTTTAACCTCTTGTTCAGTTGCATCAACACCTACCTCAATGACTTTGAATGCCCAAGAAGCATCTGTATTCTTTTGAAACATCGCCATAATGGAGGCGAAGTCATATGGATTAATCCGAAGATGTTGTGCGATTCTTTTAATTTCAGCCACTTCAGTCTCATGAAGATGACCGTCTGCTAGCCCCAGCTTAAACAAGAAATGAATCAGTTGAAGTCTCGTGCTATGATTAGTGAAGCTGTTGATTTGCGTGCACACCTTTGTTAATGGAATGGGTTGATCAACAATCTCTTTAAAAACTTTAAAGCTCTCGTTTGAACGTTCTTTTCCAAACATACTCGTGAACTGGGCACGAACGAAATCAAGCTCACTCTGAGCAACTGTACCATCTGCTTTAATAACTCTAGCAGCCAATACAAGTAGAGCCAAGTGAAAATCACTCGAATTGCCATTGGTTTTAGTATTGGTCGTAGCCGCCTCTGAGGAACCAACAAAGTCGTGAACGATATTGCCGAAAGCAACACCTAATATTGCTCCGATAGGTCCACCTAGACTCCATCCGAGTCCTCCTCCAAAAATTTGAAATATTCTCTTCATCTTAAGACCAAAGATACTCGGCTTAAAACAAAATCACAGTGCTTTTTAATTCATTACGTAACAATGAATGCCATCACAACAATGGCTGATATCATGAGAATTACTAAAGCCATCTGGCCATAGAGTTGAGCCTTGGACATTTTCGGCTCGTTACTTGTATTCCGCCGATTTGGTTTGTTAGACATAATAGCGCGTTTTCAACAGGTTGTTCTCCCCTAAATTACCATTTTATTTGTGATTAACAAGAGGTGAAACAACTGTTTTCTAAGCGATTAATATCATTTCCGTTGCTGGGATAGAAATCGATTCGCTAATGTGGAGACAAAAAAATCTCCGCAGTGCGGAGATTTTAAGTGAGCTTCAAAAACAAAATTTATTTACGATCCGCAAGCAACGCAGTCATCTGGATTTTCAATGGAGCAAGCTAATTTCTCCTCTGCCGTTAGTTCTGTTTTCATCGAAGCCATTGCTTTTTTCTGCGCAGCAACTCGTGATTCTACAGAAGCTGGAGTGGTCTTAGAGTTCTTTGTATCCTTATCCTTTGTATCTGCAGCGCTCTTTGGTTCAACAACACCGTCTGAAATCCCTGGACTCATATCAGTCTGGGCATTCTTCTTAACCGTAAACTTAATGGCTGATGAAGCAGCTTTTGAACGCAAGTAATACATACCTGTTTTTAGACCCTTCTTCCATGCGTAGAAATGCATAGAAGTCAATTTACCCATGTTTGGATTTTCCATAAACAGGTTCAAACTCTGACTTTGGTCGATAAATAAGCCTCTATCTGCAGACATGTCTAGGATATCTTTCATTGAAATTTCCCAAACTGTTTTGTAGATAGCTTTAATGTCCTCAGGTATTCCGTCAATATTCTGAACAGAACCGTTTGTTGACATCAAGGTATTCTTCATATCCTCATTCCAAAGCCCAAGATCGATTAAGTCATGAAGCAAATGCTTATTCACCACAATGAACTCTCCTGAGAGCACTCTTCGTGTATAAACATTGGTGGTATAAGGCTCAAAGCATTCGTTGTTCCCTAAAATCTGAGAAGTTGATGCAGTTGGCATTGGAGCCATTAAAAGACTGTTACGTACGCCATGTTTTTTTATTTCCTTACGAAGCGCATTCCAATCCCAACGCCCACTTAATTCAGAGTCTTCAACATCCCAAAGGTTGTGCTGGAATTTACCTTTCGAGATGGGTGAACCCTCGTAGCTTTCATACGGTCCTTCAGCCATGGACTGGTCTTTCGACGATGTCAAAGCTCCGTAATACATCGTTTCAAAGATCTCCTTGTTGAGTTTTTTCGCTTCGTCTGAATCGAAAGGAAGTCTCAGTTTTATAAAAGTATCGGCTAGTCCTTGCACACCTAGTCCTACCGGTCGATGACGCATGTTTGAATTGCGTGCTTCAACGACTGGATAATAATTTCGATCAATAACATCATTAAGGTTCTTGGTTACTTTGTAGGTAACATCAAACAACTTCTGATGATCAAATGCTCCATCTTCTCCTATAAACATGGGCAACGCTATAGAAGCCAAATTACAAACCGCTACTTCATCCTCAGCGGTATATTCTATGATCTCTGTACATAAATTTGACGAGCGAATGGTTCCAAGATTCTGCTGGTTCGACTTCAGATTGGCAGCATCTTTGTATAACATATAAGGTGTGCCAGTTTCGATCTGACATTCCATTATTTTAGACCAGACCTCGCGAGCTTTAACAGTGCGTCTACCCTTACCTAAGCCTTCATATTTAAGGTAGAGGTCCACAAATTCTTGACCATGGCAATCGAAAAGTCCTGGACACTCGTTTGGACACATTAAGGTCCAATCTTCATTTTTCTCCACGCGTTCCATGAATAAATCTGGAATCCACATTGCATAAAATAAATCACGCGCACGCATTTCTTCTTTTCCGTGATTTTTTTTCAGGTCCAAAAATTCAAAAATGTCAGAATGCCATGGTTCCACATATATGGCAAAAGAACCTTTACGCTTACCTCCGCCTTGATCCACATAACGTGCCGTGTCATTAAAGACTCGCAACATAGGAACAATCCCATTTGAAGTACCGTTGGTCCCTCCGATGTAAGAACCTGTGCCACGAATGTTGTGAATGCTCAGACCAATTCCTCCAGCACTTTGAGAAATTTTAGCCGTTTGCTTTAGTGTATCATAGATACCATCGATACTATCATCCTGCATAGTGAGCAGGAAGCACGAAGACATTTGCGGCTTGGGTGTACCAGCATTAAATAGTGTTGGCGTCGCGTGGGTCATGTATTTTTTACTCATGAGCTCATAGGTCTCTAAAGCCGCTGGTAAATCGTCTTTATGAATTCCAATACTGACACGCATCAACATATGCTGAGGGCGCTCTACAATCTTACCGTACATGCGCAGTAAGTAAGATCTTTCTAGGGTCTTAAACCCAAAATAATCATAAGAGAAATCTCTATCATAAATGACTTGAGAATCTAAATATTCCGCATTGGCACTGATGACCTCATAGACATCATCAGCAATTAATGGTGCGGGTTTATTGCTTTCAGGGTTCACGTAATTATAGAGATCTGTGACCGTTTCTGAAAAACTCTTTTTTGTGCTTTTATGTAAGTTACTTACGGCAATGCGCGCTGCCAAATTTGCGTAATCAGGATGTTTTATAGTCAATGCAGCAGCAGTCTCAGCCGCTAAATTGTCCAACTCAGATGTGGTAACGCCGTCATAAACGCCATCCACTACTCTTTTTGCTACAGCTACTGGATCCACATAATCACTCAGTCCATAGCAGAGCTTCTCAATTCTAGCCGTTATTTTATCAAATTTTACGGTTTCTTTTTTACCGTCTCGTTTTAATACGCGCATAATAGTTGTGTAAGTGCTTTACTTGGGTAAGTAAGTGTTTTTAGAAATTCATTGAATCAAATGAATTGTCAATGTTGTGATCTTCTTGTGATTCACCAACACCAGCTTTCTTGTATTCTGAAACTCTCTTCTCGAAGAAATTTGTCTTTCCCTCTAGTGAAATCATATCCATGAAATCGAAAGGATTGGCCGTTCCATAAACCTTGGGACAATTCAATGTATCCAAAAGATGATCTGTCACGAACTCTAAGTATTCTGACATCAGTTTAGAATTCATCCCAATCAATTTTACTGGCAAAGACTCTGT
>CAJJCK010000162.1 GCA_905182675.1 uncultured Cryomorphaceae bacterium
TACATACTCATCGTATAGGTACAAAGATCAGTCGTATCACAAAGGTTTGTACAAAACGAAATTGGCCCTAATGTGTCTGATGTACCATTAGCGCCACAATAAGCGATCATAAATACATCGTAACATGTTGCTGACGATAAGCCCGAAATAATGAAGTTATTTGATGTCGTTGAATCCATAAAGGATACTACACCTGACCCCGTTGCTTGAATAAACCCTTGGGGTCCCCACTCATATACATAAGTACCTGATCCTCCGTTTTGATCGAAACCAAAGCTCGCTGTGTTTTTACCAGCGGTGTAGGTTAGGTTGGTTGGAGTTGGACAAGAGGCATTACAATTGGCAGCAAAAGTTGCCATTACTGTCCCCGTTGTTGTCGTAGTCGAGTTTGAATAGCTAGTGATCGTCGATCCGTTAGAAATCACATTCAAACCTATCTCGCTGGCATAACTACCTGGATCACTCACCTCAATGGTAAAGTTTTGTCCAGTACATACGTTAATCGTTTCTGTATAGCTTGTACCGGTGGTAAACCCTGCGCCCAATGTAAACTCTACACCTCCAGATGAATTAATTACCTGGACCTCAGCACCATTCCATCCATCACCGTAAGAATCTGTAAGTTCAATACTGAACGTACACATATTGGAGAGCACACATGCAAGTGTTTTGAAAGTAACAGGGCCAAAGGCAGGCGAAACAGAACTGTCTGCACACATCTGATAAACGTATGCATCATAAGAGGTGTTTGTGTCTAATCCCGTGATCCACATAGGAGAACCGGTAGCCGTTGTTAGCGTACCCGTGCTCTGCTGAAAATCCGGTACAAAACCTACTGGACCATATTCCAAATAGGAAGCTATTCCATTTGTAGCATATGATATTTGGGCAGAATCTACCAATACAGCACCTACGCTTAATGCACTTGCTGGCAAACATTGTGGGGCATCACTGATGGTTATATCATCAATATAAACAGCTGTGTAAGTGTTTGAGTTAGTTGTTGCGATAGCGATGTGTTTGTGCTGCATGTTATACCCTGTACTTGCATCAAAGTATCTGGTATATGCGGTCCAGTTTCCGCCGTTAGGAACGCTTATGGTATCCATTGCTGTAAAACTCGCGAAATTTGATGGGCTACTCACGGTACCTATTACCACATCTACCCCAGCTGAAAAACCCGTAGAGGCCAAATGGATTTCCATCTGCTTAGTACCACTGTCTAAGCCAATGATAGAGGGACTCACTAGGGCCTCTTGACTTGCGTCAAACGAGTTGTATAAGTGGTAGTATTTAGACCCGTAATACGGGCTAATACTCCACGTGGTGTTTGTAATATACCCATATCCCGAGGCGCCAGACTCTTCTGTATAATACCAGCAGGACGGAGCGTTTGGACTCAAGTATGAACCAGTAGAATCATTCTCGAAACTTTCGTAAATAGGAGTACTAACAGAAGAACAGGTCGTTTTGATGTAAAAAGGTCCGACAACAGTGCTGTATCCGTTAGTATCTGCCGTACAATCTGTTTTTATCAAAAATTCATAGGCGGTATTAGGGCTTAACATTCCAATCAATGCGAATGTATCATTCACCACAACAGTGGTACCTAGACCTGCTACAAAACCTGCAGCGCCATATTCAATAGAAAACGTGGTATCAAGAGATGACCACGAAATCAAGGCGGTAGTATCTGAAGCAGTAATCGCAGAGAATACTGGAGCAGGACAAACCGGTGGGGATGTAACCGTGACAGTATAATCATGTACCTCGCCATATATAAGGCTCGAACAGCTTTCAGATGAAGAAATAGCAGCTGAGAAATTAGAGCGTATTCTCATTCTGTAAGAACCCAATGAAACTGAGGATGGAATAGCTAGAGAACCAACGTTTCCGTTCCAAGCATTTGTGCTAGATGCCCATAGAAATTCGTTGGCATCGTCAAAATCTCCATCGTTATTGAAATCTCCCCAAATCGCAAAGTATTGCGTACTGTAATTTGACGTAAACGAAACAGACGTAGGTGCGGTTTGCTGAATGAATATGGTATCCGATGTAGACACGTAATAATTTCCAGAGGTACAACCTGTGTTGGTGTCTTGAAAATTACCGATGAAAACGGAGTTTATATCATCACCAACAGTACAGCCAGTGGTGTACACTGGCGAACAATAGGTTTGAGCTTGCGCGCTATATCCAACAATGAACAGTAGTAGTGGTAGAAGTTTCTTCATCTCTATTTTTCAAAGATTATAATGACAGAAAGATAGTCTCTTTTAGTAATTTATTTTAATAAATAATCATGATCCCGTTGGTATGTTGAAATATTGATCTGATTATTTCGTTTCAAAGTGTCTTAATACCTTCTAATTGCTGAAATTTGAATGATGCTTAGACTATTAAAGTATGTTGCACTTGGTTTTTGTTCCGCTTGTGCTGTCCAGAATGCGCCGCAAGGAGGACCAAAAGATGAAACTCCGCCCGTTATACGAGAGATTTCACCTGTTATTGGGGCTTTAAACTATACTGGGTCAACCGCCACAGTGGTATTTGACGAATATATTCAAGCACAAAAACTACGAGGTGTTTTAGTCAGTAGTCCTCCATTAACGGGCTTAGAATTTGAGTTAAAAGGCAAACGATTGAGTTTTACTTGGGACGAAAATCAAATGACAGACTCTACCACCTATCGCATTAGCTTGGGGGACGAGGTAGGGGATCTAAACGAAAACAACCGCATTAAAAATCTGCAATTTGTTTGGAGCACAGGACCTATAATTGACAGTTTACAGTACCATGGTTCATTAAACAAAAAAGGAGAAGGCGCATTTGATGCATTGAGCGTTTGGTTAGTTCCTTCTGGAATTGACTCTGTTTCTAAGGCTGTTTTTAGCACAACGCCCAGAAAAGACGGTTCGTTTTCATTTTATTATATGCCATCAGACACCTTTGACCTTTTGGTTTTTGAAGATTTAAATTTTAATAAGACATGGGACGTTGACATGGAGCCATTTGGATTTCAAAAAAATATCTTCTCTCTACCTGATTCTTTTCACACGATCATAGACTATTCTGCCCTAGACTTTGAAATACCTATTTTAGATTCTATCGTCCAAGATTCTATCGCCTATTATATTGATACGGCTTCAGAAGAGTCTCTTGGAACGATTTCGTTCCGTATTGGTCCCCATGAGAAAATGCTTCACCTTTGGTGTACACACAGTTCTAATCATCAGTATTTAATGACCAGTAGTGCGCATTCTGACACATTATTGTCAGAGCCCATTATACTTCCACCTGGTGATTATACCATTTCAGGCTATCAAGACTTAAATGAAAACCACGTATGGGATGGACCATCATGGGAGGATGGAACTGAAGGCGAACCCATTCTTGAATCTCAAGTTTTTGACTTAAAAGCTAATTGGGATATCGAACAGCCCATTGTCCTGCCCCTAAAAACTGCGGAAGATGAAAACTAAAGTCATTATTCTTCTATTGCTCTGTCATTATCTTTCATCAGGACAAGGCAGCTACATATCTCG
>CAJJCK010000163.1 GCA_905182675.1 uncultured Cryomorphaceae bacterium
AATTTCTAGAACACCTCAACAAGGAGCACGCCTTTACTCCTGAACTCATAGCTCTTGAGCATCCGAGATATATTATGCAATACAAGTACAAGGATCGGGAGAGGTATATAAGTAAATACCTAGAGGCGCTTTCCTTATAGATAAGAGCAAAAAAAGCCACCCTTAATGGGTGGCTTTTTTTAATTATACATGCCAGTTCAATTACATCATTCCCATGCCGCCGCCCATGCCCGCTGGAGGCATAGCTGGTTCGTCTTTAGGTATTTCCGTTATCGTAACTTCAGTAGTTAATAATAGTCCTGCGACAGACGCTGCGTTTTCAAGCGCCACACGAGTTACTTTAGTTGGGTCAATAACCCCTGCCTCATACATGTTTTCATAGACATCTGTTTTCGCATTGAAACCAAAGTCATCGCTTCCCTCTTTTACTTTTGCAACGACCACAGATCCTTCGAAACCAGCATTATGGACGATCTGTCGGAGAGGCTCCTCTATAGCTTTAGCAATAATTTGTATACCGGTTGTTTCGTCATCGTTTTCGCCTTGAAGATTTTCAAGAGCTGAACTTACACGAACAAAGGCGACACCACCTCCAGGAACAAATCCTTCTTCCACTGCAGCCTTAGTTGCAGCTAGAGCATCGTCAACGCGGTCCTTTTTCTCCTTCATCTCCACCTCTGAAGCAGCACCAACGTAAAGCACCGCTACACCTCCGGCAAGCTTAGCCAGGCGCTCTTGTAACTTTTCGCGGTCGTAATCAGAAGTGGTATTTTCAATTTGAGCCTTGATCTGATTCACACGACCTGCAATAGCATCACGCTCACCAGCTCCATTAACAATTGTCGTATTGTCTTTATCGATAGTCACTTTTTCCGCAGTGCCTAACATTTCCATGGTAGCACCCTCTAGGGTCATTCCACGCTCTTCAGATATAACTTGGCCACCTGTCAAGACAGCTAGATCTTCTAGCATTGCTTTGCGTCGATCACCAAAGCCTGGTGCTTTTACAGCAGCAATTTTCAGAGAACCACGTATGCGATTAACCACAAGTGTTGCCAAAGCTTCACCATCTACATCTTCTGCAATAATCAACAACGGGCGACCACTTTGTGCAGCGGGCTCTAAAATCGGAAGTAATTCCTTCATAGAGCTTACCTTCTTATCATAAATCAATATTAGAGGCTTCTCTAATTCTGCTACCATTTTCTCCGTATTGGTCGTAAAATATGGACTTAAATAACCGCGGTCAAACTGCATACCCTCTACAATATCAACGTAAGTTTCTGTCCCCTTAGACTCTTCTACGGTAATAACACCTTCATTTTTCACCTTAGCCATGGCCTCAGCAATTAATGAACCTATGGTGTTGTCGTTGTTTGCTGAAATAGAAGCAACTTGTTTAATCTTACTGTTGTCGTCTCCTACCTCCTGACTTAAATTTTTCAACTCCTGTATCACGACCTTAACCGCTTTTTCAATACCGCGCTTGAGATCCATTGGATTCGCTCCTGCAGCGACATTTTTCAAACCATGGTGATATATAGCTTGAGCTAGAACAGTTGCCGTAGTAGTCCCATCGCCTGCAATGTCAGCAGTTTTGGAAGCAACTTCCTTAACCATCTGGGCACCTAGGTTTTGTAATCTATCTTCTAATTCTATCTCTTTCGCAACAGATACACCATCCTTAGTCACATGAGGAGCACCAAATGATTTCTCTATAATAACGTTACGGCCTTTAGGACCTAAGGTCACTTTTACCGCATTTGCCAATGCATCCACACCAGCCTTAAGGCTGTTTCTCGCTTCAACATCAAATGAAATTTGCTTTGCCATTTTCTTAAACTTTTTGTCCGTTAGGATTAAACAATTGCCATGATATCAGCCTCACGCATGATGAGGTAGTCTCCAACTTCATATTTGAACTCCGTACCACTGTATTTTCCATACAACACGACGTCACCTACCGTGACAGTCATAGGCTCATCCTTTTTACCAGGGCCAACGGCTATAACCGTACCACGCTGCGGCTTCTCTTGAGCAGTATCTGGAATGATAATTCCTGATGCCGTCTTGGTTTCAGCTGCTGCTGGTTCTATAATAACTCTATCAGCTAGGGGTCGAATATTTAAATCTGCCATGATTAGTTGGGTTTTTAGTTTTATGCTTTTAAGATACATGTAATTCTATGCCACTTGTAAAGTTATGCCACTATGACATTGACGTTCCAATGACGCGTGAAAAATTGACAGCAATTGACAAATAAAAAGCCCGAATGGCAGAACCATTCGGGCTTGTAAATATAAAGCTGATGCTTTGTTATTCTTCGATACTTTCAGGCATTCCATCTACCGGCATCTCATTATCCGGTGCTTGACCAGCGTCTAACGATGGCATTGATGGTTGGAAAGGAACTGCACCTTCCACTTGCTCTAAAAGAATGGTATCTTCTTCTTCGGCTGCGTCAGTACCCACCATATTCATGGTGATTACCAGTACGAACAATCCAATCACCAGACCCCAAGTTGCCTTGTCCAAGAAATCAGTTGTTTTTTTGACACCACCCAGCATTTGGGGGCTATCACCGCCAAAAGCAGCACTTAAACCGCCTCCTTTTGGATTCTGTACAAGGATCACTAATACAAGTAGTATGGATATAACTACGATAAGGATGGAGAATAGTGCTGTCATGAGTTCTATTGTTTCTTAATTGCTCTTATGCGGTCGGCAAAGAAACTACTTTTTTCCGGGTATTTCAAACTTAACACCTCATACGCACGAATTGCTTTATCAAAAAGTTTTTGACTTAGGTAAATCTCTGCAAGAGTTTCTGTTACAAACTTACCCTGACCGTCCGCTTCAAGGGTAAACACGTTGATGACTTGTTCGTTTTTAGAGACTTCAAGAAGCGGCAAGTCACTAATTATTTTCTTGATTTCATTTGAGACTGGTCTTTCAGCAACTTCCTCTATCACTTCAAAATTTTCGATATCTACACTTTGAACCTCAGCATCAATACCGCCATTTAACCACGATAAGAAAGAAGCCTTCTCACTAAAAGGCATTTCGCGTACTTCAGGGGTGTTAACCATGATTTTCTCAACAGGCTCCTTAGTCGTTTTACGCTTTATGGGCAGCGCAGGCTTGACTATTGGTGCCAAGGGTAATTCGGGCTCTATTGGAGTTACAACGGCGATCACAGGTGCTTTCTCTACCTTAGGCAAGGGCTGTTTGTCCTTGCGTATAGATCTAGATCGGATTATAGCTTTTTGAACGGCATCCGGAAGGTGTGAGATATCTTTAGGATCCTTACTCGAGTTAAGCGCCCTTGATGTTGGGGGATTTGATGGTGCTTTTTCTTTCGTCTTGGACGCCTTTTTTAATGATGGATTTTCTGAAGAAACTTTAACAGCAGGTTTAGGTTTCTCTAGTTTAACCACAACCTTTTTCGGAGAGATATCTTGACCTGACTTCAATGCATTCAAATCGAATGAAATACTAGGTGCCTTAGCTTTAAAGTCCAATTCATACCAAGCTTTCAGCTTGCTTCTATCTGGAACACTCACTGCAGAGCGCTTTATTTGGGCAGGCAGAAGATAGCTGTCCTTTTCTTGAAGTGCCTTTAAGTATAGCATGTGCAGAGCTCCTGAATACGGAAAGTCCTGGACAGCCTGTTTTAATGCAATGACAGCATTAGCATCTAGCGATGATGGATCTTCGAAATACTCTTTTAGCTTCTTTGCGTTCATTCTACCAGTTTGCGATCGCTCTGTTTAAAATATCCTCTGTCAATTCTTTTATAATTTCTTCTGCCAATTCATTTTCAATATCCGAAAAATTAAGATCCGCATTATAATCTCTAGATCTTGAAAATCTTTGGTTAAAATTATTTTTAGACTCTAATATGTTCTCGAAATCTACCTGAAGTGATATACTAAATCTCATCTGAGAAACTTCGGAGGCACCTCGAGCTGCCTGTGGCTTTAAACTGTACTCTTGGATGCTACCGCTCACCGACATGTCAGATGGACCATCGCTCAGTTCGAGTGACGATTGTTGTACAAAGATATCTTTGATCGACTCGGTCACCAGTTGTGACATTTCAGGATTAACTATCTGTGCATTGTTGTCGAAGAAACTAACCTGTAATGACTTAGCTTCACCCACATTTCCACCTGTAAAGCTATACCCACCCTTGCAAGAAGTAAACAGCACGGACAATATCATTACAGTAAAAAGGCTTTTTAGAGATCTCATTCTAAATTGTATTGCTTGATTTTACGGTACAAGGTACGCTCCGATATTCCCAGTTCTTTTGCGGCGTTTTTTCTTTTACCTGCAGATTTATCTAACGCTTTTTTAATTAGCTCAATTTCCTTATCTACAAGGCTTAAGTTTTCGATTTCAATGGTGTTGTCATCTTCAAAAGAATCCTGCTCTTCTTTACTTAATATGGTTACTTCATTCCCGCTGGAGGAGCCTTTATATCGTGATAAACTAGACGACGAGAATTCCGAAGCTAATTTCGGAAACTCCGATTGTAAGCCTTGATATATATCCTGCCCATCTGCCACCGTTTCCTTTAATACGTTGATCTCAGATCGCATCTCAAAAAGCAGCTTATAAAGTGCCTCACGCTCCTTGGCGAATCCTCCGTCACCTGAATCATCGCCTAATCTAGCGGATGACAGCGCTGGTAAATTGGATGCATCCACCTCGGGCAAATATGATTTAAGTATTTCCTTACCAACCAGACGAGCTGTTTCAATAACGCTCATTTGCTCCGCCAAATTTCTCAGCTGACGGATATTTCCTGGCCAACGATAGTGTTCTAATAAACGAACCGCTTCGTCATCCAATCTTAAAGGAGGCAGATGATATTTATTCGCAAAATCTGAGGAAAATTTCCTGAACAACAAGTGGATATCAGATGGGCGCTCACGAAGCGGTGGTAAGTGGATTTCAACCGTGTTTAACCTATAGTAGAGATCTTCCCGAAACCTTTGATTCTTAATGGCATTAATCATCCCTACATTCGTTGCGCCAACCACGCGAACATCAATTTTATTTGATCTAGAAGAACCAACTCTTATGAATTCTCCAGTTTCTAAAACCCTTAGCAAACGCACTTGCGAAGGCAGTGGCAGTTCACCTACCTCATCCAAGAATATCGTTCCTCCACCAGCTTCTTCGAAGTAGCCCTTCCTCGCGCCAGTTGCGCCAGTAAAAGATCCTTTTTCATGACCAAAGAGCTCTGAGTCTATGGTTCCCTCAGGTATAGCTCCGCAGTTTACCGCGATGTATGGTTGATGTTTTCGATGACTTAAACTGTGTATGATTTTTGGAATACTCTCTTTGCCCACACCGCTTTCACCTGTTACCAGCACGCTGATGTCCGTTGGAGCGACGCGAATAGCTTTCTCAATTGCGCGGTCAAGTAATGTACTCACGCCTATGATTCCAAAACGTTGTTTGATACTCTTTAATTCTGACATTGAAACTACGTTTAAGCGTTGACGTTAATTATGATGGTTCTACCACTGAACCGATAAGAGTTGCAGCAGTACATCTTTCAATTTTTACATGGCAAAAATCACCTGGCTTGAAGCTTCCTTTGTCAAAAACAACAACACTGTTCTGGTCTGTACGACCAAAAAGCTGCTCATCACTCTTTTTTGAGGTGCCTTCTACAAGCACTTCAAAAGTGTGCCCTATCATTTCTTGATGACGCCCTAAACTGTGCTTGTTCTGTACTTGGATGATTTCGGTAAGTCTTCTTTTTTTAACATCTAAGGGTATATCGTCTTCAAGTTTCCTTGCAGCATAGGTATTAGGGCGTTCGCTATAAAAGAACATGTACCCAAAATGATACCTCACGTGCTCCATTAAACTCAATGTCTGTTCATGGTCCTCTTCCGTTTCCGTTGGGAATCCAGAAATCATATCATGGGAAATAGCACAACCTGGAATGATCCTGTTTATGCGCTCAATTAAGGATTTATACTCTTCTCTATTGTGCCCACGATTCATCAACTCTAAAATCCTTGACGATCCGCTCTGTACGGGAAGGTGTATATAATTACAAATATTTTTATACTTCGCAATCGTCTCTAAAACATCGTCCCTCATATCCTGGGGGTTAGAGGTCGAAAACCTAATTCTCATTTTTGGAGCAGCCTCAGCTACAAGGGACAATAAATCAGCAAAATGAACTGAACTTGCCTTTGCTAGATCTGAAGCTTTGTCAAAATCTTTTTTCAGTCCACCGCCGTACCACAAGTAGCTATCTACATTTTGCCCGAGCAATGTAATTTCTTTATAACCTCTTTCGTTCAAATCGAGCACCTCGTCCACAATGGTTTGAGGATTTCTAGAACGCTCTCTACCTCGTGTAAAGGGTACTACACAAAACGTACACATGTTATCACAACCGCGGGTGATGGAAACAAAAGCACTTACACCGTTACCTCCGAGACGAACAGGCTCAATATCATCGTAGGTTTCCTCTTTACTGAGAATAACGTTTACTGCCTTTCTTCCTCCATCTAACTCTTGCAATAGATTAGGCAGGTCGCGATATGCGTCTGGCCCAACAACAAGATCTACTAACTTTTCTTCATCTAGTAACTTGCCTTTCACGCGCTCAGCCATACAACCCAAGACACCAATTTTCATATTGGGGTTTTTCCTTTTATGACCGTTAAAGTGATTGAGCCTATTACGGACGGTTTGCTCCGCTTTATCGCGTATCGAACAGGTATTTAGAAGCACTAAGTCCGCATCCTCAGGATTCTGAGTAGTCGTATAGCCTTCTTTTCCAAGCACGGAGGCAACAATCTCACTATCCGAAAAATTCATCTGGCAACCATAGGACTCTATGTAGAGTTTTTTGGTGCCCGTTGGATTTGTGGTTTCGTGCACTGTTCCATCGTGCTCATGTGGGTTTTTGTCGCCCTCGGCGTATAAACCTCTTCCGCTTGCGCGCTTTGTTTTTCCTTCCATAATGTAGTCCGCTCAAAACTTTACTTTCTTTCGCGATTGTGCAAATATACATCATAGACTGACAATTTGTCCGACGCTAAAATTTCTATTACGTAGTAATAAGGTAAAAAGAAAGGTGGACCTGGAAAATAAAGTTTTCGACTGTGAACCTTTTTCGCCTTTACTTTGTGCACTTATTTAGAAATTAATCGAAACTCCTATGGCAAGCAACTTGGTTATCGTTGAGTCACCTGCAAAAGCAAAGACCATTCAAAAATACCTTGGATCCGAATTTTCTGTAATGTCCTCTTATGGGCACATTCGCGATTTATGTGATAAAGGAATGGCAATTGACATTGAAAACAACTTTACCCCTGAGTATTGCGTTTCTAAAGATAAAGCCAGTTTAGTTAAAGACTTGAAGAAAGCTGCTAAAGCTGCTGA
>CAJJCK010000164.1 GCA_905182675.1 uncultured Cryomorphaceae bacterium
TCTGCGCTTAAAAAACCAGGCGAGTCTGCGATTTGATATCAAGAGAAATAGGCAGTTAAACCTATCTTTAGTCAATAACCAGATGACAGATACCAAAGGCCTGGAAGTAGTTGTAGGAACGGGTTACATCATCAAGGATGTAAGCTTTAATATTATTAGTGATGGACGTCCTCAGAAAATCACCTCGAACTTAGACTTAAAATTAGATTTCAGTTTAAGAGATAATCAAACCGTAATTCGACGAATTCAAGAGGGTTTAGATCAGGTAACCGCGGGACAAAGAATTTGGTCATTAAAAGCGAGTGCAGACTATATGTTGTCCTCCAAATTGACAGCAAGACTTTATTACGACCAGACGGTGAGTTCTTTTAAGACCTCAAATGCATTTCCAACATTAAACACAAATGGCGGCATTGCATTTAGATTTAATCTAGCACAATAAGCAATTGTAAAAAAGAATTTTGACCTTACATTTGTCAAACTAAACAAACCCTTATGCAGTTCCCTGAAAATTTAAAATACTCTAAGGATCACGAGTGGATCCGTGTTGAAGGTGATGTAGCTTACATTGGAATTACTGACTTCGCCCAAGGCGAATTAGGAGATATCGTGTTCATAGATGTTGATACGGAAGGCGAAGAGCTTGGAAGAGATGAGGTTTTTGGTAGTGTTGAGGCTGTTAAAACAGTTTCAGATCTCTATCTACCCGTTGCCGGTGAAATACTTGAAATAAACGATGGTTTAGAAGATGCACCTGAATCTGTAAATGAGGATCCTTACGGCAAAGGTTGGATGGTGAAAATAAAAGTGTCTAATCCAGCTGAATTGGAAGAATTAATGGATGTAGCAGCGTATCAAGCTTTGCTTGGATAAAATGAGTAATCCATGGATATATAGAGCCCCTGCCATTGGTTGGGGCTTTTTCATTTTGTACGCATGCCTAGCTCCTGTTGAAGCTATAAGCGCTGGTATAGATTTTGAAATTTCTGATAAGGTGGTTCATTTTACCTTTTATCTGGTCTGGGTAGTTCTATTGTATTTTGGTAGCTCTAGAGGGTATAGAAAATCTTTGTCCTATGGAAAAATATTATTCTATTGGTCTTCCGCTATGGTTATCGGTGTTATCGTAGAATACTTGCAAATGTGGATGGCGGTTGGAAGATCTGCAGAGGTGCTGGATGCAATGGCGAATAGCGCCGGTGCGGTATCAGGAATTATAATATCCAGAGTCTTACATAGGATATTGGCCTAGTTTTTGAATGTATCATTGAGATACAGTAACATGAGGACCGCGAAAATCGCCCATTCTGTCTATGTTGTTTTTAGACATGGACGCTTTACGTGTAAGGAAAGAATTACCGACACTTGAGCCAGGAAAAATCAGTAGCTAGCTTGTTAGGATGTCCTCTGTTCTGCCCAGTAACTTTAAGTTGAATTAAATCCAATTGTAAACACCTTGTGCTAATCATACTTTTAGCTATTTTAGCCTCACAATAGTTACCACTCATGAAGAAAAGAAAAACCATCAAGGCGGATGCGGAAAACAAGAAGAGTTTATTCTTGTTGATCGGTCTTACTGTCTCATTGGCAATGACATTATTCTTCTTAGAATTGAAATCCTATGAAGGCGGTCCCGCTGATTTAGGTAGAGTAGATTTTCAAGATGATGACGAAATAGCAATTATCACAAATAGGACACCACCACCACCACCACCTCCTCCTCCTCCAGCACCTCCTGAGATCATTCAGATTGTTGAAAATGACTTAGAGATTGAAGAGGTTGAGTTTGAATCAACGGAGACTGATGAGAGTGAGGAAATTGAAATCGTTGAAGAGGACGAAGAGAGCGACGAGATTTTTAATTTTGCTGTTGTGGAGAACAAACCTGTTTTCCCTGGATGTGAAAAGTTCGCTACCGAAGACGAGAAGTTTATGTGTTTTAACCAGCAGATCATGAAGCACATCGGGAGTAATTTCGAATTTCCGGAACTGGCCCGTCAAATGGGTATTCAAGGAAAGGTTTATGTCAATTTTGTAATTGAGAGAAACGGAAGGGTGAGTAGCATCACTATTGCACGTGGCGTCGATAAGTTGATCGACGATGAAGCAATTCGTGTGATCAAAAAACTACCAACGTTTCAACCCGCTAAACAACGTGGAAAACCGGTGCGCATGCAGTACACTGTTCCAATC
>CAJJCK010000165.1 GCA_905182675.1 uncultured Cryomorphaceae bacterium
CTTCTTTGATCTTTTCTGGCCAATTCTTCATTTCCTCTAACGACTCTTTTGGACCTTTTTTTTGATACATGTAATAGGTCGTATCCATGAAAACAAAAGGATGTATAACCAGCGGTAATTCCGCCTCCAATTCTAAATCATAAAACGTAAATGGTGTCACCAAGCTGGCTCTAAACCCAGCTACCTCAGCATAGCCCATGCTATGGTCATGGGTAATTCCAAGATCTAATAAAGTCCTGAATGTGTGTGGCATTCTCATTTTCAAATAATGCTGTCTAGACTGCTTGATAGGTTGTCTCAGTACCTCTTGAAGGCTACTAAGCTCTTTAGAAACATGGAGCTCTTTGCTGTCTGAAGCATAGCTCGGGTGAATCCCAACTTCTGACCAATCAGATATTTCACGAAGTTTGATTGCGGCTTCCGTGCTATAGGGGCTTACGTTTCTATCATTTCTCCCAAACTCTGCAAAGAGCATAAAGTAAAGCATCGGAATTTGATGCTTTTTATTCCAATTTCGTTGCTTTCTAAAAGTATCAAAGGGATCTCTTTTGACACCAAATAACACCGTTAACCTCGCTCTAAGTCGCTTAAAATCTAGTTGAGCAATATCTCCAGCTATGGCTCCCATCGTGCGTAGAGCTCCCTTCCCTTTATAAGCAAAGAGGTTGTCTATATCTATAGAACTGGTGTAGGTGTAATACTGTTTCAATTCAAATTGAGCACCCATCCATAGCCTTCCAATCTTAAGCGCCCATTCGTTAATTAAAGGGCGTTCTAAGAAACCATGATGGCTCGCAAAACTTTCACTCGCAGGAAAACGGCCATGCTGATCCGCTATAAATGGCAAGTATTCTTCGTATCGAGATGCTAAGAAAAATGTTGCTGCAATTGGGTCAAAAGGCAAATCACCTATAGATCGCTGACAAAAGATAGGCAGCTTTTCCCATGTTGTACAATAGAACTCCTGATCAACGAGTTCCTTCTCCCAGAGCAATCCTTGAGGCGAGATATGCCAAGAATTTTTGATCGGAGCTGGGCTATAATTAACCTTTATTCCCTCTGCAGAAGAGAATGCTTCTAAATCAGAATAGTGAATTACATTAACCCGCATTGCAGAGGTGAAAAGCACCTTTGACGCCCATCTAAATCTAGGCGTATCTAGCGTGCTATATAAGGAAATTATGGCATCCATTGTCCGCCATTTACATGTAAGGTTTGACCCGTAGTAAAAGGGCTGTTGATCAACAGCTCAATATAAGAGGCGATTTGAGCAGCAGCACCAAACTCGCCATTAGGAATCGTCGTTAGAATTTCATCTAGCATGGTTTGAGGGACATCGTTTAGCATTCCTGCATTCATGTACCCATAGGCAATCGTATTTGCTGTAATACCTTTGGAAGCAGTATCAAATGCAACCCCCCTGATATATCCTTCAAGCGCACTCTTACTTGCCGCATAACCACTAGTGCCAAAGGAAGGTTTGTGCGCCACTACAGAACTCACGCAAATTACACGTCCAAAATTCTGACCGCGCATATGGACTAACACTTTTTGAGTACATCGAACAGCTGCATAAAAGTTGATTTCAAACAGCTCGTGCATTTGTTCCGCTGTTAATTTCCAAGAAGGAGCAGCATGGGCAACTCCGGCGTTATTTATAAGAACATCTGCTCCACCTAAATCGTTCACCCAATCAAATAGAGCATCTACTTGTTTCTGATCGCACAAATCAGCCGTGAATACCTCAGCATCGATAGACTCCTCCGATAAAAAAGACATCAAGGAGTTGGTGCTGCTTTTTGTAGTGAGCAGAAGACGATAACCTCGCTTATAGAGCAATGGAATGATCGACCTGCTAATGCCGCCACCAGCACCTGTAATCAAAATTGTTTTCATGAGCCTTCAGGGGTATACATGGTTACGCCATTACGAGAGTACTCCTCCAAAAGTATGGATTTCATTTTAGCCGCATCCACCAAAAGCGATGGCGCATTTCCAATGACAACTCTTCGCAAGGCACCGCTACGTTCTAACAATGGAATAAGTTCATCGCACAAACGACGTTTACTCATGGTTGGATTATGCACTTTCGTGAGGCAATCTACGATACGTGAATCAGATAACTTGATCTTAAACAACTGGCTGTTTTCAAGGTATATGGGAAACTTGAATACCGCATCACCTATCGCATCTTCTACAGCATGTAAACTGGTGCCCGAGTTGATCAATGTCGTACCTAAATAAAGGATTTGCCCTCCTTGTTCCATGTGTTTATCCCATGGACTGTTTGCTCCATAAGAGGACCCGTCAGTGTGGTGCGCGCTGGTGTAGAATTTGGCTTTAGGGCCCATTGCTGAAACGGGCTCCAAGGGGTGGGCGCTTCGATATGTTGCCACGTTAGATCTGAAATATTCTGTGATTGCACCCATTTTTGATGGGGTATTTTCTGGATCAAACAACGCCAATTCATGCGCTGCCTGAAGGGAGTTCACAGGGCTGGTAGGCATCAGCAATGTTGCGCTTGCGTCCAATGATGCCACCAAGGCCTCTACAACACCCTGAGGACCACCCTCTACATATCCTATCGCACTCAGTGAACTATGGACCAATAGATCTTTATAAGGGTCAATTCCCGCATTCATTATGGACGCATGTAAGGATTCACTAGTCCAGGTCTGACCGGCAGCTTTCAGAGTCTCTAACGACTTGCGCTTTGCTTTTTTCTTTCTTAACCGATTCCACTGCAGTAAACCAGGAGGAAGTAATGACCTAACTATATTTTTCATGCTCATTTAACAAACTGTCTAACATGTATTTCGTTGCCCAGTTGGGCAAACCAAAAGTTTCATAGCGTCCCCAGAAAGGAAAGCTACCTGGCAGGGCTCCTATCGTTTCTGAATCCTCTCTAGTGCCGCGCTTAGCAATGGCTACGAGTAAAATATTCATTTTAAGAAATGCTTCTTCCCAAATGGGCTCTCCTGTAATTTGAAAGATACTTTCCCAGAGAATGGCCAATTGGGCACCTCCAGTAGGAATAAAGCTTTCACTCCCGATCCAATTTTTGGTATATCTACCGCTGAGCATTCCCCTAGAAAGAAACTCTGTCGCTAAGACACGGGCAGGAACCAATGCGGCTTCTTTGCAATCTTCATTGGAGAGTTTCACCCCTATGTTCCATAAACCATCAACAGTATAAGCAATGGTATGGATAATTGGTTTATCATTTTTATGAAGGGTGTTGTCACAATTCGCAAACCAACCCAACTCATTCTGTTGAGACATTACCCATTTCGCATGAAGTGAGGCCTTTTCTTTCCAAGACTCATTCTCAAGTGGAAAGAGATCAACCCACTCTAGTATGGGGGCTACTACATAAGTCCCATATACCCTGATTTCCTCCATGTAGTCATTTGTACTGAATCTTCCTTGGTCATCCAACTGATCCCATATCCAGTCAATACACCGTTTCGCAGCACCCTTCCAATCCTCGGATTGATCAACGTGATGTAGTGCATGCAATCCACGTAAAATTTGACCACTATTAAAGACCACGGAAGGCCTGTCTTGATGAATATATCCACCAGGCCAACCACCATCGGCATGTTGAATACCCAGCAACCATTTCCCCGCGGCAACCGCTGCTTGTTTTGCCTCAACCGACCATGCAGAATCCGTAGTACTTGAATACCTCAGTAAGGTCGGAATGATGTAACCCGTTGTTTCAGGATATGAACTGGTCCAAGACGCATTGAAGTAAAACGTACTAGACCCCGCATCATTACCCGTTGACATACTTTTAATGAGCCATTTCGCAGCATGGTGCATCGCTTGACTTCGATCTTGACTACTTTGATATTTTAGATACGACTTTAAATAGGCGATTTTATTGACCTCCGCCAATAGAAAACGCCAATGATCGTACTTCTTTAAAAATATTGTCCAATTCCTTATATAGCCTACTGCGCCCATCTATAATAATCCTTGATCTGAAAAGCTAAAGTAGCCACTTCGAGCCACAATAAGGTGATCTAACAGGTTTAGATCTAGAGTCAAACATGCCTCATTTAATTTTTTTGTCATTCTCTTGTCATTTTCACTTGGTTTTAAGGCTCCTGAGGGATGATTGTGTGCGACAATCATTGCTGTAGCACCAAACTCTATGGCGCACTTCAATACTATTCTGACATCGGTTACGGTTCCTGTAATCCCACCTCTAAATAAGGACTGACAACTCAAAGGGATATGTGCTCTATTGAGGTATAGGACATGAAACTCTTCATGTGGAAGAAAGCGTAAGGCTTCAAAATACGGCAAGGCATCTTGGCTCTTTTTCACCGCTAGAGGCATTGTAGCAGGGGCACTCCATGCTTTGTGCAACTCTAACATCGCTAAAATTTGTTTTGCTTTCACAGGACCGATTCCTTTGATGCTTGTCAGAGCTACTATATCGGTCATAACAATTTGATCTATTTCAATAAAATGCTTTGCCAGTTGCGCTGCTAAAACATCTACCTTTTGATATTTACTTGATCCATTGAGTACAAAGCTGATTAGCTTTTCCTGCGACCAAGGTACTTGGTCATCAAAAAATAGTGCATTCTTCATGGTTGATATCGTTAAGGGTTGCTAAATAAGTTCGACAAGCACGATGAAAAATCCTACTTTTAACCCAATGAAAATTGCAGTTCTAGGATCACGAGGTATACCTAACCGCTATGGAGGTTTTGAAGAGATGGCTGCTCAAGTTTGCCCCTTATGGGTAAAGGAGGGCCATCAGGTAACCGTATACGCCATTTCCGACCATCCTGACAAGCAAGACACTGTGGACGGGGTAAGGATCATCCATATTTTCAACCCTGAAAAAACGCTTGGCCTAGCAGGGCAATTCATCTACGATTTTCTAGGTATTCTACATGCTCGAAAAGAGAACTATGATGTCATTCTACAGCTGGGATATACCACCTCGGGCGTTTGGTCTTTTTTATGGCCAAAGCATAAAACCATCACTAATATGGATGGACTGGAGCATAAAAGAGCAAAGTACAAGGGTCTTCTCGCTGTATTCCTAAAGTGGTCAGAGCGTCGCGCAGTCAAGGGTTCAAAACTATTGGTTGCTGACAACCCGGAAATTGCTAGTTATTTAAAGAAATTCAAAAAGCCAATTCAAACCATAGCCTACGGCACAGAGGTGGTCTCATTTGAGCCCAAGACAGCAACATTACTAGAACCGTTTGATCTAATCTCCAAGGAATATCACTTGCATATAGGTCGAGTTCAGCCCGACAACCACGTCCACGAGATTTTATCTGCAGCTGAGGACAGCGGTGAAACATTGGTAACTATCGGCGATTATTCAACACGTTATGGCCGAACCCTAAAAGGTGCCTTTGATCATTGTAGAAATATTCATTTTCTGGGCAGCATCTATGACAAAACCCTACTGAATGCACTAAGACAACACAGCCTGTTTTATATTCATGGTCACAGCGCCGGGGGAACGAACCCTGCATTATTAGAAGCTCTGGGCTGTGGTTGTTTTGTTCTTGCGCATGGTAATGCATTCAACGGGAGTGTCCTTGGCGGACTCGGTGGATTGTGGTTGCAAAGCGACCAGTTATCTGCACAACTGCAGCAGCGACCAAGCAAAGAAACATTAGCCCAGCAGCAAGAACTAGCCAGGGAACGTATGAAAACTCATTTTCAGTGGATGGATATAGCAGCGCAGTATATCGATGCTTTCCAGGAACTCGAAAAATAAGACAAAAAAAAAGCGTCCTTAAAAGGACGCTTTTTTTAGATGATCAACATCGCATCGCCAAAGGCAAGGAATCTATATTTTTCTTTAATAGCTACATGAATAGAATGCATGGCCAAATCATGACCTAACATAGCACTGTTCATCATGAGTAACGTTGAGCCCGGTGGGTGGAAATTTGTCACCATTGAATCAGGAATCTGTACTTGATAAGGAGGAAACAGAAATTTATTGGTCCAACCTTCTGTAGCTGTTACACGACCTCCGGTGGTTAGCGAGCTTTCGAGTGTACGCACTGTCGTGGTTCCGATAGCACATACGCGGCGTTTATCCAGTAAGGCATTGTTTACCACATCTGCACAAGGCTGCTCCAAGAAGAACTGCTCACTGTCCATTTTATGCTTACTTAAATCTTCCACTTCCACAGGGCGGAAAGTTCCCAATCCTACGTGGTGGGTCAATTCAGGTAAGTGAATGCCTTTAATTTCCAAACGCTTCATCAGGTGCTTAGAAAAGTGCAGTCCAGCTACTGGTGCTGCAACCGCTCCTTCTACAGAAGCAAAGATTGTTTGATAACGTTCTGCATCATCCACAGTGGGCTCGCGGTCAATATACTTTGGAAGAGGTGTCTCTCCCATCTCTGTTAATTTTGCGCGAAATTCCTCATACGATCCGTCAAACAAAAAACGGAGGGTACGACCCCTAGAGGTCGTATTATCAATAACCTCTGCAACCAAAGAATCATCTTCACCAAAATATAGTTTATTCCCTATTCTGATTTTACGAGCAGGGTCTACCAAAACATCCCAAAGTCTGCTTTCGGAATTTAGTTCTCTGAGCAAGAAGACCTCAATGCGAGCACCGGTCTTCTCCTTATTTCCCCACATGCGAGCTGGAAACACTTTCGTGTTGTTCAGTACCATCACATCACCATCGTCAAAGTAGTTGATGATTTCGTGGAAGTGTTTATGTTCAATTTCACCGGTGTCCTTGTGAACCACCATTAGGCGGCTATCATCACGGTGAAGCATAGGTTCTTGAGCGATGAGTTCCTTTGGAAGCTCATAGTCAAAATGTGAAAGTTTCATTTTCATAGCTTACGGGCTTTGAAAAGTTTATAAAAAAAGAGAATGGCGAAGATACGATTTAGCCCCCCCCTTTGTCAAGTAAAACATAAAGCAATTACATATGAACAATAAAGTTCCTGAATTTGTTACAGAAGTATCTTGAACATGAATCTAACATCTTAGCACTACTGCGACATGGGAGTACATCTACACACAGAATTAACGGCCATTAGAAGCAACAGCAATGACCGTTATTATACAGACATTCTGAGCGGATACAACGCACTCTTGTCTCAAAAGAATGAAGGTGAACGCGTATTAACGAATCTTTTTCATTCGGAGGGTAATGAGGAAACACTTGATTTCAACGAACTCGACCCGAGCAATATTTACCACATCTCCGACATCAAGGCGTTGTGCATCAATTATAGATTGAGGTTCTTGGACTCTAAGTTATTCAAGGGGACATTTCCTGTGGAGGCCATAGAGGCTATCAAAACATTCGAAAGTGAACAAAACAGGGAAATCACTGGATTTAAAATGATTGCACCAGCTCCGATGTTTAAACTGACGGAAAAAGATAAAGACCCTCTCTTAATGGTTCCGATGGGTGGCGAATATTATTACCTCTTGGCCAAATGGGGCAATGACTTACATCCATTAAGAAAGATCATGGTTTACCCGTTCAGAGACTTTGAAAGCTTATTGAAAACTGTTTTAGTCTTTTGTCTTGCCGTGGCATTACTATTTCCTGAAAGCCTTATTCGCAGTCCTAAAGATACAGGGACCATCGTTCATCTAAGGGTCATATTATTTTTCTGGATGTTCTTTTCCACCAGTGCGATGACAGCGCTATATGGCTTCAGTAGGATGAAGAATTTCAATACCAACCTTTGGAAAAGCAAATATCTCGACTAATACCTAAGACTCGATGGTATTCTCAAAGTGATCGCACCACTGGATTGGGTCTTTAGCACCTTCTACCGAGTAAGAACCAATTTTAGTCCTACGTAAGCCTGTTAAATGAGCTCCCGAGTTTAACGCTAGTCCTAAATCGTGGGCTAAAGATCGGATGTAGGTTCCTTTTCCACAGGTAACACGTATAATGAGCTCTTGCTCCACAAACGATAGTATTTCTATCTCTCTAATAAAGATATCACGAGATGCGACAACCACCTCTTCGCCTGCTCGTGCCTTTTTATAAAGCCTTACCCCACCCTGCTTAATGGCAGAGAAAATTGGAGGTAACTGCTCTATTTCGCCTAAAAATTGTGGAAGAACTGCGGCTATTGATTGTTCTGTAATGTGTGCCGTAGGAAATGTTTGATTGATGTCCGATTCAAGATCATACGATGGCGTTGTTGATCCGAACTTAACCTGGGCAATATATTCCTTTTCTTGCCCCATGAACGTATGGATTTCTTTGGTCATTTTACCCACACAGATGATCAAAAGACCGGTTGCCAATGGGTCCAAAGTCCCCGCATGACCAACCTTGATTTTCTTCTCTTTCAGCTCATTCTTCAGGGTGTATCTGATTTTTGACACCGCCTGAAAGCTGGTCCAATTCAATGGCTTATCAACAAGCAAAACCTGCCCGGATTTAATTTCTTCCGCCGTCAAATTATCAGATGAATTGAGTGATTACAACAATGATAGCTACTGCGAAACAGTAGTACGAAAAGTAGCGAAGCTTAGCTCTTTTCACTAAGGCGATCATCCAATTACACGCAACAATACCACTAAAAAAAGCAGCGGACAGACCTAGAAGTAAAGAGAGTGTACTCACCTCAGCGCCAAGCGCTTCTCCTGAAACAATATCCTTAGCGTCTAACATTGCTTTCCCTAAAATAATGGGCAGAACCATTAAAAAAGAAAATTTTGCGGCTTTCCCTCTATCAATACCCAAGAGCACTGATGTTGAAATCGTAGAGCCACTTCTAGAAATTCCGGGTAAAATAGCAATAGCCTGTGCCAGTCCAATGACAATCGCATCTACTATAGTTACTGGTTTACCCGTGGTTTTTGCTCGATCCGCAAGGAACAACAACAGACCTGTCACCGTGAGTGTAGCCGCAATCAACAACATTTGACCCTCGAATAATGTGCTAATCTCCTCCTCAAAGGCAAGACCTATGAAACCGGCGGGAACCATCGACAATAAGATGAATGATGCGAATTTGGTTTCATCGTTCCACTCGAACTTGAATAATCCTGCAATGATCTGACTAATTTCTTTTCTGAATACTACAATGGTACTTAATGCCGTACCCGCGTGCACAACAACATCAAAAGTGAGGCTTTCGTTTCCATTGAGTTCTAGACCAAAGAGAGCTTTGACGATCTCTAAGTGTCCAGAGGAACTTACCGGTAAGAATTCAGTTAAGCCCTGAACAAAGCCTAATAAGAGTGCTTGGATAGGAGACATGGTTTGGTATAATAAGGTTAAGCTGCTTCTTTAAGAGGCATCATGATCGCGACTATTGGCAAAACAAGGCCAATAAAAAGAAACCATGGTGCAACACCGATACGCTGGGCACTAAAAATTTCTGGATTGAACTCATTCTGTGCTTCAGCTCCACCGCCAAGCATTAAAGCGAAACCAATCACCAGCATCAATAAACCCGCAATAAGCACGACATATTTGCGGCGATCAAAAAGAAAAGTGTTTTTTGTATCCATCGTTTAGTAGTATAATTCGTTAGTTCTTAATTTTAAATATCGACGTATGGCAATAGCCGTTGAAACGCCTGGAACTATTAATCCCAAGATCAACAACAATAATGACACCATCAAAAACGTCTCACGCGTAATCAATAAGGCAAATGCAGGGAAGTATTGGTTAAACACCCACCCAGAGAATAGTAAAAGTGACAGACTCAGCACAGTACTTAAAATACCGAGCATTAGGGAGTTAATCAAATAAGGACGTCGTATAAACCCACTTGTGGCGCCTACTAATTGCATGGTCTTAAGGAGGAAACGCTTGGAGTAAATAGTCAAACGTATACTACTGTTGATTAAGGCCAGAGCAACCATTAAGAGCAAAAGCGATGCAGCAAAGAGTAAATAGGTGATCTTTTCAATATTATCATTGACCAAACCAACAAGGTCTCTGTCATATAAAACATCAATAATATAATCTCGGTCGATGAGCTCTTTTTTCAAAGCGTCTAAGTCTCCCGCAGCCACAATTTCTGCTCGAAGGTTAATGTCAATGGTATTACTGAGTGGGTTATATCCTAAAAAAGCTATGAAATCTTCTCCTAAATCTTCCTCAAGATGCCTCGCGGCCTCCTCTTTAGTAACCAATTCAGCAGATTTCGCATAGGAAGCCAACTGCTGTGTCTTTAAAAGTGTTCGTAGTTCTGCTTCCGGAATATTTTCATCTAAGACTAGGGTAAACGTGAAATTCTCTCGAACTGCAGCACCTAAATCTCTGGCAGACAGTACCAGTACACCAAGCGTTCCCAAGACAAACAGGACCAGGGTCATGGAAATGACCACAGATATATAGGAAGACCTCACTCGAGAGGAGGTAAATTTTTGCTCTTTAGAACTCATCTAGGCGAAAATAGTAAATCCTGCGCGGCATTCACTAATTTTACGCGTGTTCAACACTTCTTTAACGACATGGAGTACAATCATCGCAAAATTGATCAAAAATGGCAAAGTAAATGGGCGCAAGAAGGCACCTATAACGCTAGTCATAATAGTGATATGCCTAAGTTCTACGTGCTCGACATGTTTCCCTATCCCTCGGGTGCCGGACTGCATGTTGGACATCCGTTGGGATACATCGCCTCAGATATTTACGCCCGATACAAGCGACAGAAAGGTTTCAATGTTCTTCACCCCATGGGTTATGATGCGTTTGGCCTACCCGCTGAACAATACGCTATTCAAACAGGACAACATCCTGAGAAAACCACAGAGATTAATACCGCTCGTTACCGTGAGCAGTTGGACAATATTGGGTTTGGTCTAGACTGGTCGCGCGAATTTAAAACTACCGATCCTAGCTATTACAAATGGACCCAGTGGATATTCATCCAACTATTTGACGCTTGGTACGATCATAATATTGATAAGAGCCAACCTATATCCAAGCTGATGGCCCATCTTGAAGCAAGAGGTACAGACGGGTTGAATGCTGAATGCACTGAGGAGCTAACGATTTCTGCAGAACAATGGATATCCATGGATGAATCTCAGCAAGCAGAAACGCTACTGAATTATCGTTTGGCCTACCGCAGTGAAAGTAATGTTAACTGGTGTCCTGAATTAGGTACGGTACTCGCTAATGATGAGATTAAAGATGGCCTCAGTGAACGTGGTGGATATCCCGTTTTACAAAAGAAAATGATGCAATGGTCCATGCGTATTACAGCCTTCGCTGACCGTTTATTGGAAGGTTTAGACCGTATTGACTGGAGTAATTCTTTAAAAGAGACCCAACGCAATTGGATTGGAAAATCACAAGGAGCCTCACTTGTTTTCGACATCAAGGATCATAACGCACGAATCGAAGTATTCACAACACGTCCTGACACACTTTTTGGAGTGACCTTTGTGACACTTGCCCCTGAGCATGAATTGGTGGATGTTCTTACAACAACTGGACAGCAAGAAGCTATTAAGTCCTACAAAGCCATCGCTGCAGCCCGCAGTGAACGTGATCGCATGGCGGATACGAAAACCATAAGCGGCTGTTTCACGGGAGCATATGTTCTACATCCTATTACCAAAAAACAGCTGCCTATATGGATAGGCGACTATGTTTTAGCGAGCTACGGTACGGGTGCTGTAATGGCCGTTCCAGCGCATGATAGCCGAGATTATGCTTTTGCTAAATACTTTGATTTACCCATCCAAGAAGTGGTTTCAGGAGGCAATATTAGCCAAGAAGCCTATGATGCGAAATCAGGTAAAATGATCAATTCTGACTTCTTGAATGGCCTAGAGGCTTCCGTAGCAAAGATCAGCATCATTGCGCATCTAGAACAAATTGGCTACGGAAAGGGCGCTACACAATATAAATTGCGAGATGCCGTCTTTGGACGCCAGCGCTACTGGGGCGAACCCATTCCTATTTACTATGAAAATGGTGTGGCGAAAACATTACCATTAGACGCATTGCCGCTTACACTTCCAGAGGTAGACAAATACTTACCTACACATGACGGCCAACCTCCCTTAGCGCGAGCTAAACAATGGGAATACAAGGGTCATCCGTTAGAAACCACTACCATGCCTGGTTGGGCTGGGTCTAGTTGGTATTTCTTACGATTTATGGATGCCCATAACGAAAGCGCATTCACTTCTAAATCGACGACTGATTATTGGAACCAAGTAGATTTATACATTGGTGGTGCTGAACATGGTACTGGGCACTTACTTTACGCACGTTTCTGGACGAAGTTTTTGTTCGATATGGGCTTCATTTCCTTTGACGAGCCTTTTAAAAAGCTTATTAACCAGGGAATGATTCAAGGTATTTCCGCCTTCGTCCATCGCATCAATGGCACCAA
>CAJJCK010000166.1 GCA_905182675.1 uncultured Cryomorphaceae bacterium
TCTGACCAAATCCACCATGGCGTTTTTCAGAGGCTCTATAAAAACGCCAAACTCTAGCAATCTCTTTTTCTTCGCCGAATTATAAATAGGACGATGTTGTTCAACGGTTAGAACATACAGGATTTCCGCGATTGCCGCATTTCCAATATCTTCTGTTTCAAGTTTTTTTGCCTCATTCTGAAGTGCTAGAGCAACCTTATTGTCTGCAACAAAATGTCTGTTCACACTATTCTGTAAGTCCTTACTACTTCCAATATAAATGATCTCACCTTGGTCATTATAGATGTAATATATACCGACCCTGTTCTGTAAATTTTTAACCTGCTCTTTAAATGGGTTTCGCTTGACGCTGGCTGTTTTAGAGACAAACACTTGGTCTAAATAAGAGGCGCGGTCTTTTTCTAATAAGATTTTAAGTAAGTCAACTGTTAAACGAGCGTCGCCCTCTGCACGATGCCGAGCAGCATTAATCATTCCCAATTCTTTACTGACCGTTTTTAATCCATAATTAGACCAATCCGGGAAGATCTTTTCACAGTAGGGAATTGTATCTAACGTAGCGCGGTGGTAGTCAAAACCCAGCGTCGCAAATTCCTGCTGGAATACGCGGTAGTCGAAACTTATATTGTGGGCGACAAACGTGCAATCTTCTGTAACCTTAACCAAACGCTTGGCTATTTCAAAAAATTTAGGCGCTGTCCGAACCATTTTATTAGTAATGCCCGTAAGCTTGGATACGTAAGGGTCTATTGATGCTTCGGGGTTTACTAAAGAAACAAACTGGTCAATGACCTCTCCGTCCTCTAGCACAAATACGGCTACATCGATAATGCGCTCTTGTCCCCAAGTACCACCGGTACATTCTATATCTATTACTGCGAATTTCAAATGGTATAATTTCTAGCGCCAAATATAGCAGAACCAATCCGTACATGTGTGCTACCAGCTGCAATTGCTAGCTCATAGTCTCCACTCATGCCCATACTCAAGGTATCCCATTGGTGAGCAACAGCATGGGAATCGAAAAATTCCTTCAATCCCATAAACTCCATGTTGATCTGTTCTTGATCCTTTGTATTCGTTGCCATGCCCATAAGACCTGTTACTTTGACATTCTTATACTCGTCTAGGCGACCTATTAATTCTATGCACTCAGAATAATCAAAACCGAACTTGGTGTCTTCTTCAGCAATATGTATCTGAAGTAAACAGGAGATAACCCGTCCATTAATTTTACCTTGCTTGTTTAACTCTTTCAGTACTTTTTCCCGATCAACACCATGAACTAGATGGACATAAGATGCCATATACTTGATTTTATTGGTCTGGATATTGCCAATCATATGCCAGCGTATATCACGAGGTAACGACTCCGCCTTTACCGTCATCTCCTGGATTTTGTTTTCACCAAAGTCTCGTTGTCCAGCCTGATATGCCTCCGTGATGGCAGATTCGGGCTTGGTTTTACTCACTGCAACAAGTTTCACGGTTGATCCGAGAATATCCTTGTACTGATTTATTGCGTCTGTAATGCTCATTTGAAAACGTGTAAGAGTAATCCGCTCCTAAGTTTGGGTTCTATATACGTACTTTTTGGAGGCATTATCCCTCCATTTTTACCAATTTTTTTCAATAACTCAACACTTACGGAAGGGAGTCTGAAACCCAAATGAAATCCCTTTTCAGTCATCAATTGACTCTCATCTGTTTCACCCTGCCTGATATATTCAAGGCGCTGGTCATTCCTTGGATCAAGTACCGATAAATGCGGCTTTAATATTTTGTCCAATAGCAATTGGGGCTTTAATTCCGGTACTTCACCAGAACGATAGGTCAACCCATACCAACTCCCCTCTGCATACATTTCAATATGATATTTGGGTGCCAAATTCCAGTTGGACAATGGCGTAATATCAAAGTCATCTTCCAAACAATTCAAATCGAAATGTGCATTCTCTAACCTGAACCAACGTTCAAAAGAGTCTATTTTAACTTGATCTTCACCCATTAACATACAGAGTACTCCCTGGGCGTCAATGTTACTTGGCAGTCGCTCTGATACTTTCTTCGTAGATGCCAACCTATGGTGTCCATCGGCTATATATACATCCTCCAATTCTTTGAACTCCCGTTCAAGCTCTGCTGCTAACAATGAAGGAATTACCCAAACGCGGTGTTCATACCTATCCGTTGAGCTGAATTCATATTCTGGTCGCTCCATTTTTATCTCGGCGAAAATCTCGCCACGTCTTTCAGAAGCTTCTCCGAAAACTAATATCGGCTCTGCTTGAAAACCAGTGCATTCCAAGTAATTTGCAAAGAGTTCCTCCCGCTGCTGAATCGTGTTTTCATGAACAACTACTTTACCTGCGTCAATATGACTGGTATCTAACAACCCTATCACACCCTCAAAGGTCGAGGATGGGGTGATTTGTTGGTAAAGAAAGTATACAGGCTCAGTCTCCTTGATAAAGACCCCTTCTTCCGTAAAAGCGTCAAATCTCTTTCTAACCGCTTCAAACCTGTTTTCAGCAGACTCACTCGCGTATACATCTGGGTTAATCACGTGAAGAAAGGTGAACGGATTGCTGTCCAGCTTATCCTTGAGTTCTTCAGGGAAGTAATTCAGATAAGATCTCGTCGCAACGAGATACGCTTTGTCGCGGGTCGGACGAACTGCTTTAAATGGTGATAACATTGAGTTCTGTGCATTAAGGTTCCTCGAAGTTACTCCGTGGTGCTTGATTTATAAAAAAAAAGGCCCGCAATTACGCAGGCCTTTTTTTCACAGTCGTTCTTCGTTAAGCAAGTGCATCAATATGCGCTGCCAACTCAGTACCAATTCTATCTTGAGCCTCTAAAGTCGCTGCACCAATATGAGGTGTGAGGCTGATTTTACCATTCATCAAGAGTTTGATTGCTGGTGTAGGCTCCTTCGTAAAAACATCTAATGCAGCTCCTGCTACCTTATTCGATTCCAATGCATCCAATAGTGCCTGCTCGTTAATCACACCGCCACGAGCAGCATTTAACAAGAATACACCATCCTTCATTTTAGCGATCTCATCACTACCAATGAGGTCACCACCTGGCACGTGCACTGAAATAAAATCTGATTGTTTCAAGACCTTATTAAAACCTACATTTTTACAAGTAAACTTTACCTTTTGTCCATCAAACAAAGACAACTCAATATTCATGTCTTTATCATGGATGTCCGAAAATATAACATTCATTCCGGCTCCAACGGCAAGTTTCGCCAGTGCTTGACCTATTCTTCCAAAACCAACAATTCCCAATGTACGTCCTCGTAA
>CAJJCK010000167.1 GCA_905182675.1 uncultured Cryomorphaceae bacterium
CATCCATTATGAGGTATTGGAGTGATATCAATGATTTCCACCACCTCGATACCTAGGTTATGTAAAGAGCGTATTGCACTCTCACGACCATTACCCGGACCTTTCACGTAAGCCTTTACCTTTTTCAAGCCAGCTTCCAAAGCAACACGACCACAATCTTCAGCAGCCATTTGAGCTGCGTAAGGGGTGTTCTTTTTGCTCCCGCGGAACCCCATCTTACCAGCAGAAGACCAAGAAATAACTTGCCCTTGCTGATTTGTCAATGAGATTATAATATTATTAAATGAAGAACCGATATGCGCTTGGCCCAGTGCGTCAATACGCACTTTACGTTTCTTCGTTTGCTTTCCTTGTTTCTTAGCCATAACTAACTATTATTTAGTTGCTTTTTTCTTATTAGCAACCGTTTTTCTCTTACCCTTTCTCGTACGAGAATTGTTCTTAGTCCTTTGACCTCGTAACGGGAGACCCAAACGGTGACGAATTCCTCGGTTACACCCAATGTCCATCATTCTCTTGATGTTCAATTGGACCTCAGAACGCAATTCACCTTCAACACGATACTCTTCGGAAATAACTCCTCGAATAGCGGTTAACTGATCATCAGTCCATTCTTGTACTTTGATGTCCTCGTGGACATCTGCCTTTGCTAAAATCTCTTTCGAGCGGTTCAATCCAACCCCGTAAATATACGTCAGGCCAATAACACCACGCTTAGCTTTAGGTAAATCCACACCTGCAATCCTTGCCATAGTTCTGTTTATCTATTATTGCTTAACCCTGACGTTGCTTAAACTTGGGGTTCTTTTTGTTAATTACATACAAGCGACCTTTACGACGAACAATCTTACAGTCCGCACTACGCTTTTTTACTGAAGCTCTAACTTTCATTTCCTTAGTATCTATACGTTATACGAGCCTTAGATAAATCATAAGGACTCATTTCTAGTTTAACTTTATCTCCAGGAAGAAGCTTGATGTAATGCATCCTCATCTTCCCTGAAATGTGCGCGGTCACAACATGACCATTCTCTAACTCAACTCTAAACATAGCATTTGACAACGCCTCTGTGACACTACCATCTTGCTCAATCGCATTTTGCTTTGCCATATTAAAAAGTAGTCGTTTGAGTTCGTCCTCTTAGTTTTCCAGTCTTCATTAAACCATCATAATGACGATTAAGTAAATAACTTTCCACCTGCTGAAGTGTATCCAATATCACCCCTACCGTAATTAATAAGGATGTACCACCATAAAAATATGCCCACTGCGTGTTCAAACCTACCACCATTGCAAGTGCAGGGAGGATAGCTATAACAGATAACAATATAGATCCTGGCAAAGTAATTCTACTTAAAACCGTATCTAAAAATTCAGCCGTTGGTCCACCTGGCTTAATACCTGGAATAAAACCACCGTTACGCTTTAAATCATCCGATATGCTTGTGGTATTTACCTGTATTGCAGTATAAAAATACGTAAACACAATAATCAATAGTGCAAAGGTAAGGTTATAACCCAAACCCTGAATGTTACCAAAAACGGTAATCAACCAACTCGCACTATCACCCTCAGCACCGCTGAATTGTAAAACTGTAATAGGTATAAACATGATCGCCTGAGCAAAAATGATAGGCATTACACCAGCTGCATTTACCTTCATAGGAAGGTACTGTCTAGCCGCAGGTGTTGCCGTTGTTCTTCCAGCTGCAGCTTGCTTGGCATATTGTACCGGTATTTGTCGTACCGCCTGTGTCAATGCAATGGCAAACATTGTAATAACAAATAGGACGAATAACTCAATAATGAATGCAACCCATCCAGCACCTTGACCTACCTGCGAGAGCATTTCCTGAAAGAATGCCTGTGGAAGTGTTGCTATGATACCCACCATGATCAACAATGAAATACCATTCCCAATTCCTTTGTCGGTAATCCTTTCACCCAACCACATCGCGAAAATAGTACCAGTCGTTAATGTCACCCAAGCAAGGAACCAAAAGGTCGCTGGATCTAGGGTTAACACAACACCTTGTGCACTTAAATTGGCTAGGTAACTAGGTGCTTGAACACCAGCTATCAATATAGTCAAGTAACGTGTAATCTGATTCAACTTTCTACGACCACTCTCACCATCCTTCTGCATTTTCTGTACCGCAGGAACTGCCATACCCATCAGTTGGATAATAATTGAAGCTGAGATATAAGGCATAATACCTAAAGCCAATACCGATGCACGCGAAAAAGCACCACCTGTAAAAGCATTCAGTACGCCTAGAAGACCTTCTGAAGTCTGCGCCTGTAATTGCGTAAGACTACTCGGATCAACTCCTGGAAGAAGAACCGTCGAACCAATTCTATATATCAAGAGTAAGCCAAGAGTTGTAAGGATTTTTCCTTTCAATTCTTCTATACCCCAAATATTTCTAATTGTTTCTACGAATCGTTTCATCGAATTACGATATAGTTGCAGAACCGCCTTTTGCCTCAATGGCAGCGACTGCAGATTTACTAAAAGCATGAGCAGTAATATCCAACTTAACAGATAATTCTCCTCTACCTAAAATCTTAACTAATTCCTTTTTTCCAACAAGACCGTTATCAATGAGGTCTTGAAAAACGATGGTAGATTTCATCTTTTTACTCTCTACTAGCATTTGTAGCGTATCAAGGTTAATACCCTTGTATTCCACACGGTTAGGATTTGTAAAGCCAAATTTTGGTACACGACGTTGAAGTGGCATTTGACCACCTTCAAAACCGATTTTACGGCTGTAACCCGAACGCGATTGAGCACCATTGTGTCCGCGTGTAGAGGTACCTCCGTGACCAGAGCCTTCGCCTCTACCTACTCGCTTACGGCTGTGGGTTGCCCCTTTCGCAGGTTGAAGATTTGATAAATCCATTACTATCTATTTAAATTAAAGTTCAACTACTTCAACAAGGTGTAAAACCTTGCGAACCATACCTAACACTTGAGGAGTTCCCTCTACTTCAACTGTAGCATTAATCTTACGTAAGCCCAAAGCTACCATAGTTGCCTTTTGACGCTCAGGACGACCAATGACGCTACGTTTTTGAGTTATTTTTAACTTTCCCATTACTTACGAATATTAACCGTTAAATACTTGATCCAAAGAAATACCACGTGTCTTAGCAATTTGCTTTGCATCGCGCAGTTTCAATAAGGCATCAAAAGTAGCCTTAACTACGTTCTGAGGATTAGAAGATCCCTTACTTTTTGCTAACACATCCTGAACACCTACACTTTCTAAAACAGCACGCATTGCACCACCGGCAATTACACCTGTACCGCTTGATGCTGGACGAAGAAAGACTCTTGATCCTGAAAACTTACCGTTTTCCTCATGAGGTATAGTGCTCTTGAGCAAAGGAATATGATAAAGGTTCTTTTTTGCATCATCAACCGCTTTAGCAATAGCCTCGCTAACACCTTTTGATTTACCTGATCCAAAACCAGCAGTACCCTTTTCATCTCCAACAACAACGATTGCGGAAAAACTAAAAGTACGACCACCTTTATTTACATTAGTTACACGATTCACCGCAACCAAGCGATCAATCAATTCAATACCCGAAGGTTTTACTTTACGTGAGTTTTGCATAGTACCCGACATTTTAGAATTTCAAGCCGCCATCACGAGCGCCTTCAGCTAATTGTTTAACACGTCCATGATATAAGTAACCACCACGATCAAAACATACCTCTGTAATACCTTTTTCTTGTGCTTGCTTAGCTATAGCTTGACCTACCTGGAAGCTCTTATCACTCTTTGTACCTGTAGCAGCCTCTAGCTCTTTACTTCTAGACGAATACGACAAAAGAGTTGTCTGATTTACGTCGTCAATTAATTGACCGTAAATTTCCTTATTACTTCTGAATACGGATAGACGAGGCTTCTGTGCTGTACCTGTAACAACCTTACGAATTCTTCTGCGAATGCGAAGTCTTCTCTCTGTTTTAGTTAGTGCCATATCTTATTCTATTATTTAGATGCAGACTTACCTGCTTTTCTGCGGACTTGCTCGCCTTGGTATCTGATACCTTTTCCTTTATAAGGCTCTGGCTTACGCAATGAGCGAATTTTCGCTGCAACTGCTCCTATTAATTGTTTATCAAAAGAGGACAACTTAATCAAAGGGGCTTTACCCTTTTCCATTATAGCTTCCACCTTAACTTCCTTAGGAATGCTCATAAGAAAATTGTGAGAGTAGCCCAACGAAAGATCCAAGACCTGACCTTGATTTGTCGCTCTATAACCAACACCTATTAGCTCTAAAGTTTTAGTATAGCCTTCGCTAACACCTATAACCATATTGCTAACTAATGAACGATATAAACCGTGCTTAGCTTTATGCTCTTTTGCATCAGATGGGCGATCGAAAGTGATTTCGTTGCCATCCATTTTAACGGTGATTCCACCGATAATTTCCTGTGTTAACTCACCTAACTTCCCTTTAATTGTAACAACCGAACCGTTAATGTTCGCTTCTACTCCTGCTGGGACGATTACTGGCGCCTGACCAATTCTTGACATAATTCTTATTCTTAACTGACAGTACAAATTACCTCACCGCCGATATTCTCTTTGCGAGCTTGCTTCTCCGTCATAAGTCCTTTAGAAGTACTAACCACAGCTATACCTAACCCATTCTTTACACGCGGTAATTCCGTAGAACTACTATATTGGCGCAAACCTGGTTTTGAGATACGCTTTATCTCTCTGATTGCTGGAACTTTCGTCTCCTTATTGTATTTCAATGCGACCTTCAGAACATTCTGAGGTGCAACTTCTTCAACTTTAAAATCGTGAATGTAACCCTGATCTTTTAAAATCTGAGAAACCGCCACTTTAGTATTACTTGAAGGCATTTTCACAACACGCAAACCGGCACTCTGGCCATTACGAATACGTGTTAGAAAATCTGCTATTGGATCTGTATACATAATTCTTTAACTCTAAAATTACCAACTAGCCTTTCTAACCCCTGGGATCAAGCCTGCATTTGCCATTTCACGAAATGTTACTCGTGAAAGTCCAAACTGACGCATGTATCCACGAGGACGACCAGTAATATTACAACGATTTCTACCGCGGACCGGTGATGAATTTCTTGGAAGTTTTTGCAAACCTTCATGGTCACCAGCTGCCTTTAATGCTTCCCGCTTCACTGCATACTTAGCAGCTAACTTTGCACGTTTGACCTCACGGGCCTTCATTGATTCTTTAGCCATCGTTCAATTACTTTTTTAATGGTAAACCAAAAGCTGTTAATAATGCCTTAGCTTCTTTGTCTGTAGAAGCAGAGGTTACGAATGTGATATCCATACCAGTAATACGGTTCACTTTATCTATCTCGATTTCTGGAAAAATGATCTGCTCAGTAATACCAAAAGTGTAATTACCACGACCGTCAAAACCTGATGGTTTGATTCCTTGGAAATCACGAATTCTAGGAAGAGCCGCGCTTATTAAGCGGTCTAAAAATTCGTACATCTGGTCACCGCGTAGTGTTACCCTTGCTCCAATCGGCATACCCTTACGCAACTTAAAGTTACTGATATCCTTCTTGGATTTAGTTGGAACCGCTTTTTGACCAGTAATCAATGTCATCTCGGCAATCGCCTGATCCACTAATTTCTTATCAGCAACTGCAGCACCAACACCTTGGCTAACCACAATTTTCTCAAGCTTAGGGACCATCATAAGATTGCGGTAGTTAAACTCCTCCTGCAACTTAGCGATGATCTCCTCGCTATATCTTGTTTTGAATCTGGGTGTCATAGTCATTATGATAATACCTCACCGGATTTTTTAGCGTAACGCACAACGTTACCATTATCGTCCATCTTTCTTCCCACACGGGTTACTTCATTAGAAGTTGGATCAACCAAAGACACATTTGAGATATGTAATGGAGCTTCCATTTCTACAATACCACCCTGTGGACTTGTAGCGCTAGGTTTCTGGTGTTTTTTAATCATATTAACACCTTCTACTACTACGCGATTCATTTTCGGTATGACACGTACAATACGACCAGTTGAGCCTTTACTCTCACCAGCCAATACTTTTACAGTGTCTCCTTTTTTTACTTTAAACTTTGCCATCTTAATGGATTGTCGTTACGATTAAAGAACCTCAGGGGCCAATGAAACAATTTTCATGTACTGCTTGTCGCGTAATTCACGCGCAACAGGACCGAATACACGAGTTCCCTTCATATTACCACCTGCGTCCAATAATACACATGCGTTATCATCAAAACGGATATAAGATCCGTCCTGGCGACGTACTTCCTTTTTTACACGTACTACTACTGCGGTAGCAACTTGACCCTTCTTAACACTTCCAGATGGCGTTGCATCTTTCACTGTTATTACGATCTTATCACCAACACTAGCGTACCTTCTCTTTGTACCACCTAATACACGGATGACCAAAACTTGTTTTGCACCGGTATTGTCAGCTACTCCTAATCTAGATTCAGTCTGTAACATAATTACTTAGCTCTTTCGATAACTTCAATCACTCTCCAGTTTTTGGTCTTGGACAGCGGACGAGTTTCCATAATTCTTACTGTGTCGCCTTCGTTACAGTCGTTTAGTTCATCATGAGCATGAAACTTGCTCGTGAATTTTATAAACTTCCCGTACTTCGGGTGCTTTACCTTGCGCTCAACCTTCACTATAACAGACTTTTCCATCTTGCTACTAGCTACTACGCCAACACGCTCTTTGCGTAAATTTCTTGTATTCTCCATGATACTCTTATTCTTCAGTTGAGCGAGTACTCAATTCAGTGCTCATACGAGCAATAGTTTTTCTTGCCGCACGAATCTCCAACGGGTTCTCTAACGGACTCAAGCTATGAGTAATCGTTAGATTAGTGTACCCAGTTTTTAATTCTGCTAATTTCTCTACCAACTCAGTGATAGACAATTTCTTAATCTCGTTGTACTTCATACCTGCTGTAATTAGTCTTGTAAATCTCTACGAATCACAAACTTAGTGCGTACTGGTAACTTCTGAGCAGCAAGACGCAACGCTTCTTTAGCTACTTCAAATGGAATACCATCTATTTCAAACATAATTCGACCAGGTCTGACAACTGCAGCGTAATACTCCACGCCACCTTTACCTTTACCCATACGTACCTCTAGAGGTTTCTTCGTGATAGGCTTGTCTGGGAAAATTCTAATCCACATTTGACCTTCACGTTTCATGTAACGTGTTGCAGCCACACGAGCCGCCTCAATCTGACGAGCAGTTACCCACTTAGAATCTATTGACTTTATACCATAAGATCCAAAGCTTAACTCTGCGCCACGCTGAGCGTTACCTTTCATTTGGCCTTTAAAGACCTTTCTGTGCTTTGTGCGTTTTGGTTGTAACATCTATACTCTTATTTGCGATTATTACGTTTACCGCGACCACCAGCACTAGGTTTCGAAGAACCTAGTTGATTGCTTAAGTCACGCTTCCCATAAACCTCACCTTTCATGATCCATACCTTAATACCTAAACGTCCATAGGTAGTATGCGCTTCACTCAAATGATAATCAATATCTGCGCGGAAAGTACTCAAAGGAGTACGA
>CAJJCK010000168.1 GCA_905182675.1 uncultured Cryomorphaceae bacterium
GTAAAAGCTTTAGTTGATCAAGACATTCGACCTGCTCAACTTGCAAGACCAGGACACATCTTTCCGCTAATCGCGAAGGATGGTGGTGTATTGCGACGCGTTGGTCATACGGAAGCGGCTGTAGACCTCGCAAGATTATCAGGGTTGAAACCTGCAGGCGTGATTGTGGAAATAATGAATGAAGACGGTACTATGGCACGTCTACCTGAGCTTTTAAAAATTGCCAAAAAGCACGAACTCAAAATAATTTCAATCGAAGATTTGGTCGCATTTAGAATGGCCAAGGAAAGCTTAATTGAACTGGCAGAAAAGGTAGAAATCTCGACACCATACGGTGTTTTTAATCTCCACGCTTTTGAGCAAAAAACGAATGACCAAGTGCATATAGCTCTTACGAAAGGTGATTGGGAGATAAATGACATTGTACCTGTTAGAATTCATAGTGCAGGTGTTGCTAATGATATTTTCCACCTGCTTACCAGCAATGAAAACTCCAAACTACAACGGGCACTAAAAACTATAGACCAGAGAGGTTTTGGCGCAGTCATTTATATGAATCAAGAGCTAAACGAAGCTAATTTAATGCGGAGAATTAGGAGTTTCAAAAAGACCTCTAAAACTGAAGCACCTGCCTTTAGCAAAGACGGTCGGGATTTCGGAATTGGTGCCCAGATAATACATGAATTGGGCATTCGTCGTATTGATTTAATCACAAATAACCCTATTAAAAGAATTGGTGTTAGCGGTTATGGTCTTGAAATCACCAAGAATTCCGAGCTACTTTGAGCAGAGATAACGCCATATCTCTAGCATTTCGCTTCTATCGCAGGCATACAGCACTGCCTAATTTTTGGTATGTGTTGTTTATTGTTGGCACCTCCGGACTGTTAGAGACGTTACCCATACTATTGTCTTTGCCTCTCATTAAATCTATTTATGAAGGAAGTGAATTTATTGCCATTCAGAATATCAAACTGCCTTTAATCACGTACACCATGATTTTAGGTGTTGTTTTGATCATCAGATTTGCATTAGGTTATTACAGCCAATTCTTAAATGCATCCATTCGAATTACCTTACTCTCAGACTTTAGAGCGCACAAAAGTGCAAGTGAACGTCAAAATCAAAAATTAGATTTCGGGAAATCCGTTCAAGGTTTAAATTTTCTTTTTATTGGATGGTCTCAAGTTTTTCCAGGCATTATTTACGCTGCAATAGGCACGATATTATCCCCAGTTTTTGGTGGAATCACCCTACTTATAGTCGTGTTGTGGTCAGTATGCTTAAAAATGGTCAAATCCAAACAGGATTCATGGTCCAATAAGGTGCATTCATCTCAAACAGCACTTGAAGAAGGTGATTCGAAGGATGTTGATCTTTGGAAAGATTCGAAATTTGGCGCTGCGAAATGGGACAGTGTTAATAAGAATTTACGAGAACTAATAGTCATTAGTACGCTAATTACGTCATTGATGATCAGTTATCATCTGAATGTTCTTACAGGGATGGATTCCTTGTTTATCGTTGTGATTTTTTTAAGAGGATTACAACAACTATTCACAGGGTACATTATGTCTCAGCAGCTGTCATCACTCAAATCTTTCCTGATCAAAGGTCTTACTATTTAACTAGTTGTTATTAAAAAGTCAGTAACTTTGTAACTTAATATTACTGCTGTATAATGAATAAGTTATTTCTCATTTCCATCATTGGTCTGTTTGCCATGGGCTGTCAAAAGGACACTGTCGCTATTGATAACGTTGACATCATAGCAATGCCCGTCATAGCTCTTCCACTTGGTGAGATCAACCTGACCTTGGACCATCTTCTAGTTCCTGATGATAGTTTGATTTTTGAAGACAACATGGACTACAAGCTAGTTGTAGTTCAGGACAGTGTTTTTGGCTTCAATGTGAATGACTTAATAACGCTTCCAACACAAAGCCCATCAAATAGCATGATTTCAATGGGGACCATCCCAGTGGCTAATGTGAGTATTAACCAGGATATACCTCTAGGATCAGTGGCCAATGATGCCGGCTTAACGACTATTAGCGCCGCACATGGCTCAAATGCTCCTTTCCCTTCGCTGAATGAGACTAATATTGGTACGTATGGAGGAAGTGGATTTGGATCGTTTTCCAGTGCTTCCTTTTCAAATGGTAGCATGACTATTTCTTTAACGAATGATTGGCCGGTGGCGGTTAGTTTGGGAATTGACCTGGTGAATTCATCTACAGGTTCAACCATTGCTTCTTATACTTTGAACAACGCATCTGCGAATGGCGGAACAGCTTCTGATACGGAGAGTTTGATTAACAAGACACTTCCCAGCACTGTTGGCTTTAAAATAACCTCGTTGACCTCTCCTGGATCTGGAACCACATTTGTGGGAATTGATACTACAGATGCTCTTACGCTAGACATATCTTCAGCGGATTTGGAAGTTTATAACGCTGTTACTGAAATCGCAACACAAGACATTTCAAACGACACCCAGTATATTGATCTTAGCACTGGTGGTAGTGAAGAACTCAGAGAGCTTCTATTCAGTACTGCGAGCTTCGATTATGAATTTACCTCTACCCTAGCAGAAAATTTAGAATTAACACTAGGTTTTCCTGGCTCTTCTCAAAACGGAACGGAAGTGGACACCACCATAACGATCGCTGCTGGTGCAACAACTATTGGATCTATCAACTTAGATAATGCCATTTTAGACCTCACTACAGATCCAGCGCAGGGCCATAGTAAATTGCCTATTTCCGTGACTGCTACCTTAATAAGTTCTGGTGCACAGGTTAGTATCGACAGCTCGGACGCTTTGGACATGACATTTGAAATGACCAATCTTCAATTTGGGCATATTCTCGGCTATTTTGGCACACAGCAGATCGTAATTGACCCGGGTAGCGTACCATTAGCCGTTGAGTTTTTGAACGATTTAAATGGCCAAATATCTTTCTCAGAACCATCGATCAGCATGGACATCACAAATTCTATTGGACTACCCATAGAGTTAGCCTTAGACTTCAGCTCGTATAGTAATGGAACAGGTTTCGCACTAAATGGTCCTGATTATGTACTTCCTTACCCTACCAGTATTGGAAATACAGAGACTGGAACATTAATTTTTGACAATACTAATTCTCAAATAGTAGATGTCTTTACCCTACCTAAAGATAGTATAGTTTATGGTGGAGCTGTAAACATCAATCATGACACAGCAAGTTTTGGTACCTCAAATTTCGTTACCAATTCTTCTTCTATATCTGGCGACTTACTTATGGAGTTGCCATTTATGATTACCGCGAGTGCATTATCATTTGGAGACACGTTAGCTCAGGATTTAGATCTAACAGGATCAATTCCTACTGAGGTGGAAATTAAAGCGCTCCGGTTATTAATGGAGATCAGTACTACTCTGCCGTTGAATGCAACCATTGTACTTCGTTTTTATGATGCTTCTTGGAATGAAATACATAGCGAGTCTATTGATCTACTGCAAAGTGGAATTCCAAATATGAATGGAATTGTGACCGCTCCCAGCTCAACATCCTTAAGCATCGATGTT
>CAJJCK010000169.1 GCA_905182675.1 uncultured Cryomorphaceae bacterium
TAAAGAATGGAACTTTATACTCATCAAATCTTTGCATGTAATAGGTCACCTCTTCAGGAATATTTGCATACCAAATAAGGACGAACTGAGAGAACCACAAATAAGTCCAGAATACAGAAAAAGCAAACATGAATTTACCTAAATCATGAAGGTGATTCTCATTAATCCAATCCGCCAATCCCTTACTTTTCACATACAATGTCAAAAGAATCAAGGCTGCGAATGAGCTTACGAACATTCCTGAGAATGTATACCAGCCAAATAATGTAGAGAACCAATGCGTATCAATAGACATAATCATGTCCCAGGCAGATGTAGATGATGTTACAGCATAAAATACCGTAAAGGCCGCAGCTACTCCACGGTTCTTTTTCCACATGGCCAATCCATCTCCACTGTCAGATAGTAAAGAATTCTTGCGTAAAGTTTTTGCCGCCCATATCCATCCTGTCATATAAATCGCAATGCGAATCATAAAGAATACAGGATTTAAATAGCTCGTTTTATCTGCGATAAGGCTGTCATAATTTGGATGACCAACCTCATCTATACCCTCTAATAACCAGTGGAACATATGATGAACATGTCCAATGCCTAATAGGCCAATAATAGCGATAACGATTAATGGTATGACTATGGCGAATGCTTGCGCTTCCATTATCCGAAGTATACCTGCGGACCATCCAACCTGGGCTACATATTGGAGCCCTAAGAAGAACAACTGACCTAAGCCTAAGCCTAGGAAAAAGAATGCAGCCACATAAAGTGCCGACCATGGTCGATTTGCAATTTGATGCGCCTCGTGTTCTGCGTGTGCATCATGATCACTATGTGCTTCAGCGTGTGAATCTTCGATCGACGACTGAATCATTGCCGCGTGGGCTTCACCAGGATAATCGTCATGTGCTTCTTCACCATGCTCACCATGGCTTTCTTCTGCATGTGAATCATGACCTACTGCCTCATGCATTTCGGTTGCATGCGCTTCGTTTCCGTGATCTCCTTCGCCAGAAGACGGTCCATTAAGGGCGTATCCAACCAACCATAGGATAGCACCTACAACTGTAAGTGCGATTGCGAACTGTTTTGCTTTTGAACTAAACTCAAACATTGTCTTCAACGGTTTTATTCTTGATCTTCTCTAAGTTTCACAACATAGCGAATGATTTTCCAACGCTCATCATATGTCAATTGTGAAGCATGAGAACCCATTATTCCTTTACCATGCATGATCACATGGTACATTGAACCTGGTGTAATATCAGGTAGTCTTGAGGCTGCATATGAAGGCACACCTAGAATTTTCTCTTGCATCACTAAAGGACCATTACCATCTCCCTTTTCACCGTGACAATGATCACAAAAAATATTATAGAGATCTTCACCTTCTTCTAATGCCAATTCACCCATGAATTCTTCCGGTGCCATAAGCCCCAAACGTGCAGATTCATAACCATCAGTAGAATTCGCATATTCATAAGGGTGGTAACCTCTAGGAACAGTTCCTTCTACTGGTAATTGAGCACTTAATCCATTAGCAAAGATCGCTGATGGCTCATAAGTCTCAAGTGACGGACTCTGGTACATGTCATCAAAGTATGTGTACCCCGGAGTAGTGGAATCTGTATTACAGCTAGCGATGATTGCTGAAGCTGCTAAAACGATAACGAAAGTAATACGCTTCATAACCTAAGCTTCTATTTTAGAAATTTCTAATGCACCTAACTCTTGCAGCTTGGCTGTCAAATCTGTTTCCTCACCTTCAAGTTCTACCTCCATTAGGAAGTGATCATCAGTTGTACGTGGATCTGGATTCTGAGCTTTTGCTCCAGGATATAAACCGTTGACAGCAAAATAAGACCAACACATCAGGTGAGCCGCAAAAAATACGGTAAGCTCAAACATTACCGGAACGAAAGAAGGCATATTTAAAAACCACATCGCATTCGGTTTTCCACCGATGTTTTGCGGCCAGTCCATGATCATGGTGTAATAAGTCAACCAGGACGCAAAAAATAATCCCGCTAAACCATAAAAGAATGCAGCAGTAGACAAACGAGTTCTTTTTAGTCCCAACGCTTCGTCCAAGCCATGAATAGGAAATGGAGAATATACTTCGCTCACATTATATCCGTTCGCACGCAGGTCTTTAACTGCGTCTAAGACTATGTCATCATCATTAAAGATGGCGCGTATTATTGGATTGTGTTTAGTGTGTCCCATGGTCGCCGTGGTGTTTTTTGAAGTTCTCGCCCGATGACTTTAATATAGTCTTCAATTCTGCCTGTGCAATGACAGGGAATGAACGAGCATAAAGGAGGAACAATACAAAGAAGAAGCCAATGGTACCTATGAAAATACCAATGTCCACAAAAGTTGGTGAGAACATCGACCATGACGATGGTAAATAATCTCTGTGAATTGACGTAACAATAATCACGAAACGCTCGAACCACATACCAATATTCACTACGATAGAAATCACAAATGTAAATACCAGGTTGGTACGTAACTTTTTAGACCACATCAATTGAGGTGAGAAAACATTACAGGTCATCATGGACCAATAGGCCCACCAATATGGACCCGTGGCCCTATTCAAGAAGGCATACTGTTCATATTCCACTCCGGAATACCAGGCAACAAATAGTTCCGTAATGTAGGCAACACCAACAATTGAACCTGTCAACATGATGACGATATTCATCATTTCAATGTGTTCAATATTGATGTAGTCTTCCATCTTGAAGATTTTACGTACAATCAATAGTAACGTTTGAACCATTGCAAAACCGGAGAAAATAGCTCCAGCTACAAAGTAAGGTGGGAATATGGTGGTATGCCATCCGGGAATGACCGAGGTAGCGAAATCAAACGATACAATAGTGTGAACAGATAGAACCAAAGGAGTTGCTAGTCCAGCGAGCACAAGTGAAACTTCTTCGAAACGTTGCCAATGCTTGGCTTTACCTCCCCAACCAAATGACAATATCTTATAAATATGTTTCTGGACTGGATTGATGGCACGGTCACGAATCATCGCGAAATCGGGAATCAGACCAACATACCAGAAAACGGCACTTACGGTCAGGTAAGTCGAAATAGCAAATACATCCCACAACAGAGGGGAATTAAAGTTTACCCATAATGAACCAAACTGGTTAGGAATAGGCATTACCCAAAATGCCATCCAAATACGTCCCATGTGAATCAAAGGGAACAAACCCGCTTGAATCACAGAGAAAATCGTCATTGCTTCAGCGGAACGGTTGATTGCCATTCGCCATTTCTGACGGAATAGTAATAAAACTGCAGAGATGAGCGTACCGGCATGGCCAATACCTACCCACCAAACGAAATTGGTAATATCCCAAGCCCAATCAACAGTCTTGTTTAATCCCCAGACACCAATACCAGTGCCAATAGTATAAAATATGCACCCCAGTCCCCAAAGGAACATAATGAATGCGATGGAGAATGCAATCCACCACAAACGTGGGGCTTTGGACTCTACTGGTCTCGCAATATCGTTGGTGATGTCTGAATAAGACTTGTCACCAAGAATAAGCGGATTTCTAATAGGCGATTCGTAATGCATGTCGCTTTCTTATTTATTAAGCTCTATTTCTAACTTTCGTCTGATAAAAGACGCTTGGCTGCGTTCCAACTTCTTCCAGTAAATGATAAGCACGTTCCTCTTGTTTGAGTTGTGTTATTTCACTTTTAGGGTTGTTCACGTCACCAAAAACTATCGCGTTACTACCACACGCCTGAGCACAAGCTGTAGTAAATTCGCCATCTTCTAACATTCTACTATCTTTCTTTGCTTCCAGTTTACCCAATTGGATTCTCTGGATACATAAAGAACATTTTTCAATCACACCACGCGCACGTACTGTTACGTCTGGGTTTAACACCATACGACCGTAATCGTCTTGCGATGGGTTTACGTCGGCAAATTTCTCGTTGCCCTTGTAGTTGAACCAGTTAAAACGTCTCACTTTATAAGGACAGTTATTTGCACAATAACGTGTACCTATACAACGGTTATAGGCCATGTGATTCAGACCCTCACGCGAGTGAACTGTAGCCCCTACTGGACAAACTGTTTCACAAGGAGCATGGTTACAGTGCTGACACATCACAGGCTGGAAAACGACAGAAGGACTTTCCGAAGGAATCTCCATTTTCGCGTATTTCTGAATAGCGCTGGTACCTTCTTCTTCCGCAACTTCTTTCGTCATGTCAGAAGAGTAGTAACGGTCAATTCTCAACCAGTGCATATCACGGTGTCTTCTAACTTCGTCTTTTCCGACTACTGGAACGTTATTCTCTAGAGAACAAGCAACGACACAAGCACCACAACCTGTACATGAGTTCAAGTCAATAGACATGTTCCACATGTGTGAAGTTTCGTGATCGTGATCATCCCAAAGGTTAGCTTCAAATGCCGTTAGAGGTCCCTTGTGCGATTCATAAGTCGGCTTTTCATTCCACTCGGTTGAAGCGACACTCATGAAAGTAGGTAGTGAAATCTCATTTACGATTTTACGACCCATCATCGTGTGAGCAAGTTGAACCGAGGCAAAACCATGCTCTAACTCTGACGCTACTGCGGTAACTTCTGTAGACAATTCCGTGGAAGAGCTCAGTAATATGTTTGAATTTACGCCAACACCATTACCTACTTTTCCAACCTTAGTTCTACCGAAACCAATCGCTAAACCCAAAGTTCCTTGAGTCTGACCTGGCTGAATCCAAACAGGTACGTTCTCTAAAGTGTTGCCATCAACGGTAAGATTAATGGTTGTTCCGTTCATAGAGCCATTAGACTCTGGAGCGACTTCAACGCCAATCTCAACTGCATCAGCAGCGGACATCACGATATAGTTGTCCCATGACAAACGAGTTATAGGATCAGGCAATTCATACGTCCAAGGGTTGTTGGCGTTTGACCCAGAACCCATTCCTGTTTTAGTATAAGTATAGAACTCTAAACCAGTAGCTGGTTTCGCAATGCTTAAAGAACTAACGTCCAGCATTGATGCATCCATGGAACCAGTCGTGGTGATTTGCGTTTCCGCACAACCATCATGAAGCAAAGCATTCCATGCCATGCTCGATGCGTGAATAGAAGCACTTGTCTTAATTAAATGTTTCGCAGATTCTGAACCGCTAGCCAAAGCATTAACAACCTCAACGGGAGACTTGCTATCGAATAACGGACTAATTGTAGGCTGACCTACTGCATACATTCCATCACTCACGCTGAAATCTGCCCATGACTCTAAATAATGACTCATTGGCAAAGCAACATTTGCTCCAGTTGCCGTTTCATCTTCACGATCAGCAATACTGATGACTGCAAGTTTCTCTAACGACAATTCTGGTGCCGTATAAGCGGGATTAATGTCTAAAGTAATGAGCGTATCAACCAGACCGTCTTTCGCGTCCTTTACTAATTGAGCAAATGCTTTATCATCTCCCTGGGCAGAATATATAAACTTCGAGGTATTGAAAGCTTTCGATCCTAAACCAAGGTTAATGGCTAAAGTCAGTCGCTCTGCAGTATCTGTGTTTAAACCGTTAAGTACCAGTGCGCCGTTTCCAGCCTCAAGTAACTCATTGGCTGCATTTTTAATCGCACCTGCAATATCCGTTCTTAGGGACGGTGCACTAACTGACGCCAAACCTTTAGAGGATGCCACAGCATTGTATAAGTTCGCAAGAATTGCCTCATATTCAGAAACGCGGGCCTTAATTCTAACATCCGCATTTGAACCTGAAATAGAAAGACCAGCCTCAGCCTGAATATGGCGCAGCATTCCCTTTCCCGGTTTGCGGCTAATTGCATAGACTGTATTCATGTTTTGACCTCCCCAATCTCCTAAGAAATCTGCACCAACAGAAACGACTGTTTGAGCATGTTCTAAGTCGATCATTGGTAGTCCACGTCTGCCCGATAAACTCTCGTAAACATCCAAGCGCGCACTTTGACTGACCGCGTCACGCGTAACGTGACGTATACCCAAACGCTCAATTGCAGATGCTAGAGCAGGTGACAAAACAGTACTTGAAAGCAGTACACTGTTCGTGGTGATCATATTCCTAGCAGCAGCTAAAGCGCCGTCCCAAGAAGCGGTTCCACCATCAACTTGAGGAGCACGTAAACGAGCTCCATCATATAGGCTTAAGACTGACGCCTGTGCACGTGCATTAGTGACACCGTTAAACGGTGCGTCGCCATTTGGTTCAACTTTAATTGGCCTACCCTCTCTGGTTTTGATCAACACAGATGCGAAGTCCAACCCATCAAAGAATGATGTTGCGTAAAACGATGGCATTCCTGGCGTCAAGCTATCTGGCTTTACTACGTAGGGAATACTCTCTATAATAGGTGCCTCACAAGCCGCTAAAGTTGCAGCAGCTGTTGAAAAGCCCATGAATTTTAAGAAATCACGACGTGAAGTTTCTGTTTCTGCAACGTCGTCATTACCTAAAAACTCAGCCCCAGAAACCTCCTGAGAGAATTCGTTTTGAGCAAGCTTTTGTGTGAGTTCGGGATTGGATTGATCTTCAATTCCTCTCCAATATTTATTATTCTCTGTCATGCTTACTTCTTATTAGTAGTGACACTTACCACATTCGATTCCGCCAATTTTTTCAGCCGTAATCTTTTCACCGTGGTACTCTTCAGTTAGTTCTTCGTGGAAGTCTTGGTAATATCCGTTCTGTTCAAATTGAACCTCCGTTTCTCTGTGACAATTAATACACCAGCCCATAGTAAGGGGTGAATACTGATATACCTCTTCCATAGTTTCAACAGGTCCGTGACACTCCTGACACTCTAACTCTGCTGCATTGACATGCTGGCTGTGGTTGAAATAAGCTAAATCTGGAAGATTGTGGATTCTCACCCATTTGATGGGTTTTTGCTCATAACCTTCTATATACCCTCTCTCCTCAACGTCCCAGCCTATAGCAGCATAAATTTTCGCGATTTCTGGTGAATTCTCACCATCATACTTGAGCGAACCTGCATCATCTGTGATTTCAGAACCGTCAACATACATATGACAATTCATACAAACATTAGCAGACGGAATACCAGAGTGTTTAGAGTGACGAGCAGAACTGTGACAATAATTACAGTCTACCTCGTTTTCTCCAGCGTGTAGCGCATGTGAAAATGCTATTGGCTGTTCTGGTTGGTAATTCTGTTCTAAACCAACACCCATCATAAGAGCATACAATTGGTTCAGGAAGACAATAGTTACTAGAACGGTAGCTAGTGTAACAATACGCTTGTTTTTAATCAATCTACCCCAAAACCATCCGGCTTCATCAAGAATAGAAACCGTTTCTTCACCCTGAACTAGGCGTAAAGTATTTTTCATCCGTGCCAAAAGCATCACCATAACGAAAAGCAATAGGCCTAACCCAATGGTGATTTGATTGCTGTAATCCTTTGCTTCTGCGACAATGACTGTGCCACCTGCAGCATCTGCTAAAACAGGTTTTTGATCTCCCTCTACAGTGTAGGTGAGAATATCGAAAATGTCTTCATTCGAAAGCATTGTAAAAGAGCTCATTATAGAACCATTATACTCTTCGAAAATAGCAATGGCATCTTCATCACCGGAAGCACGGAGTTCCGCATTGTTACGAATCCATAGCAACAACCATTCTTCAGAATACTTGTCTGTAACACCTGTCAAGGCAGGTCCTACGAGCTTTTTATCAAGCTTGTGACAACTGGCACAATTTTGCTTAAAAAGCTTTTTTCCATTCTTGGCATCCCCTTCGAAGGCCTGCACTGATGATGCGGAGAACATAAATACGATCACTAGTAAAAATGATGCGAGTCTCCTAAATCTAGATGTAGTGTACATATACTGCTTTATATAGCTATTCACTGTGGCGCAAAAATAAGACCCAGACCTCATATTCAAGAGCATTATTCGATGTATTTCCAATTTAAAATCGTTCTAAATTAGCTTTTGTTTGAGTGGCATTGCTTTATGTCCCAAACCGGCGGTGTAGTTTTGAATAAAACCTAGTTTATGAATACTTGGAAACTCTGCTTATCTATTGTTTTATCTAGCCTGTGGTGCAGTGCACTAGCCTTTGGCTCTATGACTGAATACCAATTAGATACACTCGATATACCTCTGGATACAGACAGTGCATTTCACCACTATACAGAGCACACAAAGAGTGAGTTATTTGAAGGATATACCATACAGATTTTCAGTGGAGACAGAACTAATGCAAATAAAACTCGCAGCAAAATCCTAAGCCTTCGTGGTGACCAAGAAGCCCGAATGGTGTATCGAGAACCCAACTTTAAAATACACATAGGCTCCTTTCCTGATGTATCTGCGGCAGAAAGAGCAATGGTTCATTGGAAAACGGAATTTCCTGATGCGTTTGTGCTTCAGACATTAGTGCCCTGGTATGAGATCGAGGACTCTGGTCTTATTGCTCCTTCTGATACGACAGGCATCTAAGAAGTACGTTTTCCTGGATATTGCGATAGTATAAATTAATATCTCCTTTGTGGTAGTTTTTCGTTCTCATCAGCGAGCTTCCCGGAAAATGGGGACGCTCTGTAATAAGAACTCCTTTTTTTATCGTTGCACTGACTAAACCGGGATATAGTGCGTGATCGGTATTGACCAATGCTCCACTGTTTAATTCAGCCGACTGGAATTCAGTTGACGTACGCCAAGAGATAGGATTGACAATTCCAATACATTCAGGATCGAATTTATTCTTTACTTGGGCAGATTTATGATAGGTACGCCAAGAAACGAAACACCCAGTTTGATTAGGCGTCTCACAAAGAGGTATGGGCATAGCGCATTGATCGACTTCCATTCCTACTAAGTATGCAGCTACTAAATGATCCATTTGAGAACTGCTTAAATGGCTTTTTATAAGTCTTTCCAAATGATCAGTGCCTTGGCTGTGGCTGGCTAAAATAAACGGGGTTTGCGGCCCGATTTCAAACATGAACTGCACAAACGCATCTTTTACATCTTCATAAGCAATATGATAGCTCTTTGCAGTGATTACATTAGGTGCTACTTCGTAAACTTGGTACGCCGCCTGACGATAATAAGGGGCATACACAGGACCTGCGACGTTAAATGCGCTTGCTTGATATTCTACTGGAATACCAAAGGATGACCGAACATCAAGTTTTTGAATATCAGCGTTCCAACTTCCTCCTTTCTTAGGGAAATGAATGGTTGGACTTGCAAAAAATACAGGGATATTGAATTGATCTAATTCTAAGCCACTATAGGATTCATCTGTATCATCCGTGATTTCAGGATGGGCAGACCAAGAAGAAAGATTGGTGTAGTCCGGTGCGGACGGATTTACATCAACAAGGTCTTGACTAAGTCCACAGGAGTTTATCCCTAGAAAGACAAAGAATACTATGGCTACAGAATACCTCATTGCGATTTTAAAGTACTATGGTCTTTGATGATCTGCGCCAACTGAAAAGCTGGAATAACACCACTTTGCCGCCATACCAATTCCCCCGACTGGAAAAGTGCGAGGGTAGGAACACCTTGCACATTTAAGGTCTTTGCCAGTGCCGAGTTTTTATCAACATCTACCTTAATTATTCTCACTGTATCACCCATTTGATCCGCCAATTCTTTCAGGATAGGTGGCATCATTTTACATGGACCACACCATTCTGCAAAAAAGTCAATTAACGTTGGGGTATCGCTTGCGATTATCTCGTTGAAACTAGCCATGTTATTTTACTACGCTATGTTTGCGCTGCCAAGCAATTATACCTCCCTCAAGGTTATAGACTGACTTGAATCCCTTTTCCTTCATTTTTTTAGCCGCTTTTCCGGACCTACCTCCGCTTCTACAATAAACGAAAACGGGAATATTCTTGTCCATCGCATCTAACGATGCTTCAAACGAAGCTTCATAAAAATTCAATTGAGTGGCACCTTTAAGGTGGCCTTCTATGAATTCAGCATCAGTACGCACATCAAGTAATAATCCTGTGTCTGAAGTGTCCATTAACGCAGCGAAATCCTCAACATTTACATCAACACTCAATACCTGTTGGTCAGGTGCGGTTTGACAACTCAATGTTCCGACTACGCCAAGTGTCGCGAAAAATAGAAAGAAAGAATTTCTCATACGTCTTACATCAACTCAATTAATACGTCAGAAGCACCCATGCCATTCATGCCATCATCTATTCCTTTAGACACTAGGAATTCCAGGGCCTGTCCTGATCTTCCACCTGAACGGCAAAAAAGCACCAATGGACGCGGCATGGACTTGAACTCTTCCCAGCGCACCGGGATTTCATCAAGGGGAATATGAGTTGCTCCCGGAACTGCCTCCATAGCCACTTCTTCATGAGTCCTAACATCTACAAGGGATGCATTATCATGGTTTATTGCTTCGTTGATTGTCATAATTCATTTTATTTAATATCAAAAGTACATCCACTCATTTTTATCGAGTGGGACTAATATCACAGTTTACCAAATAATGATTTGGTCCGCCTCAGCTTTTGCAACGCCACTATTTTCACAGCCAAACGCCGCATTGAATTCCGGCATGTTGCTCATAGGACCGTTCACGCGGAACTTACCAGGACTGTGCGGATCAGTTACCACTTGGTTTTTCAGGTATTCATCTCGGCCGTGCATTTGCCAAACCTGTGCCCATCCTAAGAAGATACGTTGTTCGTCTGAAAAGCCATCAATTAGAGCAACTTCATTTTCACCGCGATGCTTCACGTACGCATGATATGCAAGAGTCAAACCTCCCAAATCTGCAATATTTTCTCCTAAGGTAAGTTTGCCATTTACGTGAACACCGGGTAGAACTTCATACGCATCATATTGTGCTGTCAATTTTGAAGTCAACGCTTCAAAACGTTCTTTATCTCCATCAGTCCACCAATTCTCAAGATTACCATCAGCACCATAATTCGCACCTTGATCGTCAAAACCATGCGAAAATTCATGACCAATAACACCGCCAATTGCACCATAGTTAATAGCATCGTCTGCATCTGGGTTAAAGAAAGGGGGTTGAAGAATCCCTGCTGGGAAGACTACTTCATTATTCAACGGGTTGTAATAAGCATTTACGATGTGAGCACCCATACCCCATTCGTCTTTATCGACAGGTTGATCCAGTTTAGCTAGATTATCCATTGTGAAATAACGAGATATCGTTTTGCTGTTTTCAAAATAACTTTCACGTGACAGATTGAGGTCGGATAAATTTTTCCATTTGTCTGGATAGCCAATTTTATACGTGAAGGCTTCCAATTTGATCAATGCTTTTTCCTTCGTTGTATCGCTCATCCAATTCAATCCCTTGATACGATCGCGGAATGCTGCACGTAAATCTTCTACCATGGCTTCAACTTGTGCCTTGCTTTCTTCTGGGAAATAGCGATCAGCATAAAGGTGGCCTAATTGGTCCCCCAAAGAACCTATAGCGCCCTGAGCACGCTTCCAACGAGGATTCATTTGTGGAATACCATTTAAAATCTTGCTGTAAAACTCGAAATTCAACGTCTCAAATTCGTCGTTCAAAATATTCGCGACGGCATCTGCAACATGCCACTGGTAGTATTGTTTCCACGTCTCCAAGCCGGTCTCCGCGCACGCCTCATTAAATCTTGAGAAATATTCTGGCGATGAATTGATCAACGTATCTGCCTCAACACCTATGGCTTTCATATACGCAGTGATTGGCATATCAGGAGCCAGTGCCTGCCATGCTTCTAAAGTCATCGGGTTGTAACGGGCTACAGAATTACGCATCTCTACCCGGCTCTTCATGGCATTAGCCATCGCTTTTTCCAGTTGGTAAATGGCTTCTACATCCCACTGCTTCCCGACTAAATCTGAAACTCTAGCGATGTGGTCACGGTATTGCTGTTGCAGCACCAAACCGGCAGAATCTTCACGCAAGTAGTAATCGCGATCAGGCAAACCCAATCCACTTTGACCGACGTAAAGCGCATGTGCCGACGAGTTCTTTGCATCTGTACTCACATACATACTTAAAGGCGCGCCAACACCATTAAATTTATTTTCACCCATCAAAGTAAAGAGCTCCTCTATCGAGGTTACTTCACTGACTCCATCGAGGTAAGGTTCTAATGGAGTTAACCCAGCCTGATTGCGGGCCACACTGTCCATAGCACTTGCAAATAGATCCCCGATGAGTTGTTCATCTGTGCCTTTATCATAAGTACCTGAACTTACCTCTTCAAGGATTGACTTCAAGCGGTGCTTATTCGTTTCGATTAATTCATTGAACCTTCCCCAGCGTGTTTCAGTCTTAGGAATAGGATTTTCCGCGATCCATCC
>CAJJCK010000170.1 GCA_905182675.1 uncultured Cryomorphaceae bacterium
AAGATGGAAAAATCATCATGCACACGAAGTTTATAAGCGACAAAGGCTGTTTTACAGTACCCGTTCTCGTTGACAAATGGGACAAACTCGAGGGCATGTTAAAAACGAATGGAAAGAGCTATCCAAAAGAGTTATACGACCTTAAATGGCACTTAGAAGACAGAAACGGAACCCTTGTGGTGTATGACGACATGCATCGCATCATTGATTAAGACCTATGGCAATTGAAATAGAACGCAAATTTTTGGTGAGTAACGAGGATTGGACCACACAGGTACTTGACCAATTTATTCTTAAACAAGGATACCTGAGCACAACCCCGGAACGTACGGTTCGCGTACGTCTAACAGGAGACAAAGGAGTATTGACCATCAAAGGGAAGACAGAAGGCATACAACGTCTGGAGTTTGAATATGATATTCCCGGAGATGAAGCTAAGTCTTTGATGAGCCTTGCCTTAGATCCACCTATTGAAAAAACCCGGTATTTGGTTCCCCATCAGGGCTATACCTGGGAGGTAGATGTGTTTGAAGGCGCTAACAAAGGGTTGGTATTAGCGGAAATCGAACTGGACCATGAGTATGAGCATTTTTCACTACCATCTTGGGTTGGATCGGAAGTTTCTCACGACCCTCGTTACTACAACTCACACTTATCGAAAGTGCCCTTCACTACATGGCGGACATTAAAATAGTTCAAATGAGCAGTACTGTTTACTAACGTCAAAGCAACTACTTTTGCGACATGGGAAAAGATAAACTGCGCAAATTCCAAGAAATAGGACAACTAAACAATGTTCGCGAACCTTCTACTGAAGAAGCTAGGAAAGGATATGAGCTCAAAGGATCCTGGTCTACAGAACAGTTTTCTAACGAGAACGGTATTGTGCTAGAACTGGGTTGCGGTAAGGGAGAGTATACGGTAGAATTAGCCAAAAGGTCCCCCCACCTAAACCATATTGGTGTAGATATCAAAGGAGCTAGGATTTGGCGTGGCGCAAAGACGGCTGCAGAAAACGGTTTTGATAATGTCGCATTCTTAAGAACCCGAATTGACTGGATTGACCAGTGTTTCGGAGAAAATGAAGTAGATGAAATCTGGATCACTTTCCCTGATCCGCAGATCAAATACAACCGAGCGAAACACCGCTTGACCCATCCTGAATACTTGCTTAAATACGCGAAATTTCTAAAGCCCGGTGGCACCATTAATTTAAAGTGTGACAGTGAATTTCTCCACGGCTATACCCACGGTATAGTTCAAATGTTGGGCCTAGAAGTGGAAGAATGCTACCACGATATCTACCAACAAATCCTTCCAAATGAAGGAATACTCTTTGATGTAATCACGCACTATGAAGGTATATGGCTAGAGCAAGGGAAAGCAATCACCTACCTACGCTTCAATCTCAATGGCATAGAAGAGTCTATAGCCCGCTGGGGCAAACGCGACTTATAATGACCGGCGATTTCTTTGATAAAGTATTCCGCGTAGTTCGCCTAATCCCTGAGGGACGTGTTACCACCTATGGACACATTGCAAGATTTTTAGGCACCGGTCGAAGCGCCCGTATAGTTGGTTACGCTATGAATGCATCACATAATGACAGGACAGTCCCAGCGCATCGTGTGGTCAATCGTGTAGGCTTACTGACAGGTAAGCATTTTTTTGATGGGACCACGCTTATGCGAGATCTTCTAGAGAGTGAGGGTATTGTTGTACTAGAGGATAAAATCCAAGAATTTTCTTCTAAGGTTTGGGATCCAATGGAGCATTTAGACCAAGACAGTTTTTTCGAGTCTAGCACTCCATAAGTCGCTATGTTGTCTGACTTATAGAATCCAAATTGGCTTGTAATCGAAGTAAATACTGACTAGCATGAAACCCGTCCATAAGAGCATGATCTACTTCAAGCTGAAATGGCAATAACTTAGAGTCACCCTTTTCATACATCTTCCCTATTACAATCCTTGGAATACTATGCGCTCCTGCTTTTTTAGCGTGCTTAAATCCTGAAAAAGAAACCCAAGGCAAGGTGGTGCCATATATAATATCATCCTGTTGGTGGCGTGGATCCATGACAGCACCCGCTGCACTCTCTAGGGTAAAAGGTCTAGATTGGGTGTCAAACTCAGCAACATTTAGCCCATCTTTCCATGGGTAATACGCGAAAGTGAATGCTTCAGTACCTGTCTTTAATACAGAGCATCCTATGTGAATCAGGTCTAGTTGAACTACGCTATTTCCGCGTCTACGGAGCTTCATAGGAGCGTAGGAGTTGGCTGTTTTCACCACTGCGTAAAGCAAGGAATGGTGAATTCCCAATCCATGATTCTTACAATAAGCCCAAAATAAAGTCACATCAAGCTCCACCTGAAGGCCAAAAAAAGGGTCTTCGAACTCCTTAAACAACTCGTAAGACTCACGTCTGTCCCAATTCGGGATATCAATCTCTTTCACCATAACACGAAGATAATACCAAACACCAGTTAATAATTGGTCATACACGTTCACCGGCGTACATTTCAAAATATGAATCATGAGCTCATTAGAGAACTAGCCTTAAGCCTTCCACATGTTACAGAAGGCCTTCCATTTGACCAGCACAGCCTCGCGTTTAAAGTCCATGGAAAGCTCTTTGCTATATTGAGCCTGGACAGCTATCCACCACGTATTAACTTGAAGAACGATCCTGACCTGAACCTTGAACTTCGAGATCAGCACCCATATATTATCCCCGGCTACCATATGAACAAGCAGCATTGGAACACGATTATTGCTGAAGAATACGCAGATTGGGATCTAATACAAGGCCTCATAAAAACAAGCTACCAACTTGTATGGCAAAAGCTTCCAAAGAAAGTACGAGAAGACCTCAGATAGCCTATTTTTGCAACCTATGAAAAACATTCGCAACTTCTGTATCATCGCCCATATTGACCATGGAAAGTCAACGTTAGCGGATCGATTATTAGACGCAACGCAATCTGTGACCGTTCGCGAAAAGCAAGACCAGCTTTTAGATACCATGGATCTTGAACGCGAGCGCGGGATTACGATTAAATCACATGCTATTCAGATGTATCATGAAAGAGATGGTGAGAAGTATACCATCAACTTGATAGATACACCTGGCCATGTTGATTTTTCATACGAAGTATCCCGTTCAATAGCTGCCTGTGAAGGAGCTTTGCTGATCGTGGATGCAGCCCAAGGAATACAAGCTCAGACTATTTCGAACCTTTATTTGGCCTTAGAGCATGATCTTGAAATTATTCCTATTCTAAATAAAATTGATCTTCCAAGTGCGAATCCTGAAGAGATAGGAGATCAGATTATAGACTTGATTGGCTGTAAGCGAGAAGATATTTTACTTGCCTCAGCTAAAACCGGAAAAGGTGTTCCTGAAATTTTAGATGCTATTATAGATCGCGTTCCTGCTCCAAAAGGGGATCCCAACGCACCACTACAGGCATTGATATTTGACAGTCATTACAATCCATTTAGAGGTATCGAAGCTATTTTCAAAGTAGTCAACGGCACCATAAAGAAAGGGCAGCGTGTAAAGTTCATGTCCACCGGCAAGGAATATGAGGCAGACGAGATTGGGGTTAACCTCATCAAACAATTTCCGGTGAATTCAATTAGTACTGGAGATGTAGGCTACATTATTTCGGGTATCAAAGAAGCCAAAGAGGTGAAAGTTGGTGACACTATTACCGGGATGGACAACCCAGCAACCATCGGAATAGATGGCTTTGAAGAAGTAAAACCCATGGTTTTCGCTGGTATTTACCCCGTAGAAACTGAGGAATTTGAGGAGCTTCGTGCGTCATTAGAGAAATTACAACTCAACGATGCCTCACTCACTTTTGAAGCAGAAACCTCTGTGGCACTTGGGTTTGGATTCCGATGTGGATTCCTCGGGATGCTGCATATGGAAATCATCCAAGAGCGTCTAGAACGAGAGTTCAACATGACCGTCATTACAACTGTTCCTAACGTAAGCTATAAGGCTTATTTAAAAAACGATCCTGAAACTGCTGTTTGGGTGCAAAATCCGAGTCATTTCCCGGATCCTACTAAGATGGAACGCATGGAAGAACCTTTCATACGCGCACAAATCATTACCAGTTCTGATTTCGTAGGTCCCGTAATGAGCTTATGTATCAATAAAAGAGGGGTTATCACAAACCAAACGTACCTCACTAGTGATCGAGTGGAGCTCAGTTTCGACATGCCCCTAGCTGAGATTGTTTTTGATTTTTATGACCGACTTAAGACCATATCAAAAGGATATGCTTCTTTTGACTACCATCCTATAGGATACCGTGAAAGTCACCTTGTTAAAGTCGATGTAATGCTAAATGGAGATCCAATTGACGCGTTATCTGCATTGATTCACAGGGACAATGCGCACGACATAGGAAAGAAAATGTGTCTTAAACTCAAAGAGCTTATTCCACGTCAACAATTTATGATTGCTATACAGGCAGGTATTGGCAATAAGATTGTTGCTCGAGAGACGCTGA
>CAJJCK010000171.1 GCA_905182675.1 uncultured Cryomorphaceae bacterium
TTTTGAAGAATTGAATCCATAGACATAAGATTATTGGTCTTTATCGGGTAAAGGAAGTTTACCTAGGGTATTTGAGTATTTGGTTTGCAATCCCTTGAGGAAATGTCTCAAATATTGATCATTGCAAAAACGGTAAGATTTGTGCTCAGGATTTCTGAAAAACGCACTGAGTTCATGCGGGCTTATTTTCTTATCTATGGACTCAAAGAGTTCTAATATATCGTCAGATTTAAAATCTAAGGCGATTTTTATTTTTCTAAGAATCATATTGTTACTCAGCGGATCTTCGGGTTCCGGTACTGGTCCCTCTCTTTTCCCCCTTCTGTCGATAATAATTCCGTTAAGCAGAATAGAAAGATCAACGTCACGCATCATCAGGTGAGACTTTTCGTCTTCGGGCTTGAACCAATCATTTACGTCAGTTTTTTTTAACTCGTAATTGGTTAATTGAAAGAGCTCAATTATTTTAAGATCATTCAAGCTAAATAGGTAACGAAGGCGTCTGAGTATGTCGTTATTGGTCATGTTATTTCGTGTCCTTAAGGGTTCGTTGAGACTCCTAATTATCAGACTGCTAAACTAACTCATTAATTAGTGTATGCTGTTAGCGTGGGGTATTGTTGTACAGACAATCTTATACTAACTTAGTGAGAACTAAAACCAAGATTGAAATGAAACATACAATAAAACATTTATTACATATCAAAGCACCATTAAGTGATGTCTTTTCTGCCATTACAGATGCTGGAAAATTAAGTCAATGGTATACTTCTGATGTTGAAGATAACGTGAAAACGGACGGCTCATTTACGTTTAAGTGGGGTACGATGTTTATTACCACGAAGGTGGAGGTGTCCGCAGAAAAGAATAAGATATCATGGGATTGTATAGATACTAATCTACCTGCGATGGGGCATATGATGTCCTTTGAATTGGATGAGAATGAAGGTAAAACTAGATTAAGGTATACCCATACAGGTTTTGACGATGATGGCGATTTTTATAGTAATCAAAACTTCAGCACAGCAAAGTATATGGAAAGTTTACGTCAATTCTGTCAAACAGGAAATGGCGAAGGGTATGGCACAACTGGTTATAGATCGTAAACGCTTCATTTAATTGATACAAATGTCACCAAAAAAAAGAGCTCGTATAAGACGAGCCCTTTTTTTAATTAAGTTAAAACATGCACTTCTAAAGAGCTTCAGATCTCTCCTTGGATGCTGTCCAATTATTGTCAAGCTCATATGCTTTCATATAGCTCTCTTTCGCCTTTTCGATATCACCTAGTTTAACATAGTAGTCACCATAAGTATCGTATACATTAGGAAGTTCTGGATGTACGCGAGCATATATCTCTAAATGCTTAGCAGCCATTTCCATGTCCCCTTTGTTCATGTACTTATAGGCAATCATATTATTTACACCTGAGTTTTCTGGAAGTCTATCCCAAGCATGTTGAAGTAATTCTATGGCTAGGTCATTGTCTTTCTCTCCCCATGCATACCAGCATCTAATCATCGGATCATCAGGTGCGAGCATCATAGCCAATTCTAAATGACGCCTTCCTTCCGCTTTGTCGCCCATATAAGACTTAATGAAATGTTGTTCTGCTGTGCTGGCACCATCACATTTCGATAAGGCTAATTCTAGAGTCTCGCTCATTTTATCTTTATTATCAGACATCGAATAAGAGTGAAGTTGACCCAAGTGAGCTGTTGCCCATTCGGGGTCAGCTGCAACCAGTGAGTCAGATAATCTCAATGCTTCTTGATTGTTCAAATTCATCATTGCAAATCGCATATCGTTGTACGGAGAAAGACCGCCATCAATATTATTGGATGGCCAGAGAAAACCCTTGGCTAAATTTGAGTTATCAATTCCTAAGAAGCGCTTCCAAACTAGACGATCATTCTCTTGACCAACTAGCCCAGAAAAATTCCTGTAGGCAGTGACAACATCGCCTATGAAGTATTTCGCAGTTCCGAATACATGTGAGTTATCTCCCGCTATTAATATATCATGAACCTCAACGACTAGGGAATCTTCATAGAAACCCTCACCGGTCCAACCTTCTTTATTGAACTCACGAGGAGTGTTTTTCCAAACAGGATTGCTCCACGTTACAGCGTTGTCCGAAACACCATTAAGAAAGCCCTCAAGAGCTTCATCGTAGTTGACTTGATTCTCCAAATGATCAATTACGAAGTCTTTAACTTGTTGTTCAGTTAATGCTTTGTTTGCACAACCTCCCATAAAAGCAAGACTGATAAATAGAATTAATTTTTTCATTTTCATTTTTGTATTTGAACTCAATTATACAAAATTAGTGATGGCCTCTTGTTTCATTTAAACTTAAATTAAAAAAAAAGCGCATTGTACGGGGTGATTTTTTTGATTTAGACTCGTATTTAGATAGCCTCAGTATCCATTAAATCTGTAACTACGTGATAACGGGGATCCTCAATCGAGCTTTGGATATACTTCTCGAAGTTTGGATTTGCTTTTTTAAGTAACCCTTGACATTCAGGACTCAAGTGGGTTAGAGTCACAGACTTTCCTAAATCAATGTATTTGTCCATGATGCGCTCTAGCGCTTCTATGCCAGAATGATCACTTACTCGACTTTCTATAAAGTCTATTTCAATATTTTCAGGATCTTGTTTAACATCGAACTTCTCCGCAAATGACTGTGTAGAGCCAAAAAATAGTGGCCCCCAAATTTCATACACCTTTGTTCCATTCTCCTTAACTGATTTTCTAGCACGTATACGTACCGCGTTATCCCAAGCAAACTTCAAGGCACTCATGATAACACCGGCAATAACAGCAATAGCAAGGTCTTGCCAAACAGTTATAGCACTTACAGTGATCAGAACTATAGCGTCTGCAACAGGTATCTTACGAATGATACGAAAGCTGGACCAAGCGAAGGTTCCTATGACGACCATGAACATAACGCCTACTAATGCAGCAATAGGTATTTGCTCAATCAGAGGCGCTCCAAAAAGTATAAAGGATAAAAGCCCTAATGCTGCAACTAGTCCTGACAGACGTCCACGACCTCCGGAGTCCACGTTGATGATACTCTGGCCGATCATTGCACAGCCGCCCATTCCTCCAAACAAACCATTTAAGATGTTCGCGGAGCCCTGGGCTATACATTCTCTATTTCCAGAGCCTCTAGTTTCCGTGAGATCGTCGACTAGGTTTAAGGTCATTAAACTCTCTATGAGCCCCACTGCAGCGAGTAATACTGCGGTTGAAATGACCGTGCCCCAGTGACCTTGTAGGGTTCCTAGAACATTGAATATTTCAAACTGGAAGCTAGGTAGTCCACCCTTAAGTCCTTCACCGCCACCTTCACGGATAAAGGAACCTACTGTGCTAACATCCAGGCCACCACCAATAGCAATACCCGCTACTACGATGATACCTACGAGTGCAGCCGGTACGACTTTAGAAACTTTAGGTAAGAGCCACATGATAGCCATAGTTAATCCTACCAGTCCGAGCATTGTATATAATTCTACACCTTGAATCCACTGTTTTTCTCCACCAATTACACGCTTAAACATCCCCAATTGACTCAAGAAGATTACAATTGCTAAGCCGTTTACAAAACCCATCATTACAGGGTGGGGGATAAGTCTTACAAATTTACCGAGCTTAAATAAACCAGCAAGGATTTGTATTCCACCTACAAAAAGTAACGTGATAAATAGCCAGTATAAGCCCAGGTTATCTGTAGGTACGGAAAGCTCTGAGCCTACCATGTTTCCTTGTTGAATCAGGTGAACCATGACAACAGCCATAGCACCTGTAGCACCAGAGATCATTCCAGGACGTCCCCCAAATAAACTGGTAATTAACCCCATCATAAATGCGCCATATAGTCCAACAAGTGGATCAATACCTGCAACAAATGCAAATGCAACGGCTTCAGGGACTAGTGCTAAAGCAACAGTAATTCCCGATAGAATATCGTTTTTAGGGTTTCCCACGAAGGAGTTAAATAGTCTTTTCATCAGAGTCTTAGCGAATTTTAATCAAGCGGCAAAAGTAGGGTTTATTAAAAGAAAGGGCGGCCCTGAGGCCGCCCTTTTAAAGTGATAGATGTAGAAGTGAGTTACTTCTGATTTCGCTGACGTAAATCGTCATTAAGTAATTTAAGTTCCTTTAAATTGTTCTTATCTCGCTTGGCAAGATCTAATCTTAAGGTAGCACTGTAATAATCATCAGCTTTGTCAAAAGCCCCAGTCATTGTGCAAGCGAGGATCAGGTTGTTGTAGAGATCTGGAGCGATTTTTTTGTTGATGCGTGCTTTTTTATCATTATAGTCAGCTTCATCTAAAGCATCTTCCCATAATTGAATAGCAGCTGACAGTTTTTCTAAACCCTTTTCTGGACGAGATGAAAGCATGTCATAACCCTCTTTAGCATCGTACATGGCGTTTTCTAAATCGTCATATACTCCTTTTTTGTTTTTTACGTAGATGACTTCGATATCTCTGGATTGCTCTGTAGTTCCTAGCTTGTCATTAAGCATCCATTGAATTCTACTCATGTTGTCTTCAACTGTTTTAGAGTGAAGCTTAACAACGTGCGATTGTGCACTAGTTGATGGGTGACTTCGTTTCTCCTCAGTACTAGAAAAGGTCTTGTAATCAGCGACCACATTAGGCACTTCATCAAATATGATGGTTCCGTCTGGATGAACTGCTCTCAAAGACATACTATGACGGTATTTGAACGTCCAGGACGACCTGATTTTGGTTTCTTCGACCTTAGTTTTAATATTAACCTCCTTGTATTCTTTTTTTACAACTACTGGCTCGTCATTTTCGAACCCAAATAAGTGCACTTCAATCTGAACGCCATTCTCATCCTGTTCTAATCCCTCAACACGTAAATAGGTACTCGCGAGTTGCTCTTCGTTGAATAATTTCTGATGGATAACTTCTCTTTTGATAGGTTTCGCAGGTGGATAATATGGACGAGGAGGCTCCGGCTTAGCGTTTTCTAAAACCTTTTTCTCAATGATTTTACCTACCGAACTTTTACTGTTCCATGCTTCGATGTCATGCTCGTAATTGTCCAGTAACTCGTCATGTGCCGCTTTTGAAGCTGCCTCTACATCTGGATATTGAGATAGCTTTAACTGGTACTCTTCTTCCGCTGCGGCTAGGTCTGCATCAATTTCCAATTTGTAATCTAAGATAGCGGTACTCTGGTATCCCATTCCTTCTTCAAGATGAACGGAAGGAGGTTGTAGATATTTAATGTTAAGTTTCTCTTTTTGCATGTTCTGACCAATGGCGAACGTGCAAAGACTTAGTAGGGTAAATGTCGCGATGCGTTTCATAAAGTGTTTTTCAATGTTTTTCAATTTAGGCAATTATCAGCAGTCCGCGGATAGGTGATCTATTCAACGTCTTCAAGTGAATAGCCAATACTAATATTGATTTATTTAGCAGCCATCTTAGTTCTCTGCTCAGTAATCTTCTTGTCGGCTATATATTCGTCAAACTCAACCATCTTATCCATAACTCCTCTTGGGAATATTTCAATGATACGATTTGCTACAGTTTGGTTTATCGTATGATCATGTGAACTGAATATCAT
>CAJJCK010000172.1 GCA_905182675.1 uncultured Cryomorphaceae bacterium
TTAAATAGTGCGTCTGACCCTTTATATGCTGATTCTAACCATTTTAACTGCGTCTCACCAAATACCGTAGCACCAGTAGAGTCGTGATGAACTCTAAAGGACCTGTTATCTAAAAAGAACATTTCTACTTGCCCTTCCTCGAGTTCAGCAGAGCCATAGTAACTCTTGTCATTAGGCATAGGGTAGGAGGGCTTCCAGAACTCTTTAAATACCTGCATGGTTTTGTCCATGCCTTTAAAAGTGGCTACACAATCGTTAGGTCCAGCATCATGATCATCCCAAATTGCAAAGTGGGTCCCCTTTGAAAGTACTTCTTGAATCAATTCCGGTTGGAACGATGCTTGGTATCTTGCTCTAATACGATCAATATTATTCCATTCGCCATTCTTGAGATAGACATTATCACCAAGCCACACAAAAGTTGGTATGGTATCTAAAGCATCACTGAGAGCGGGCAAGACCGCAAGACTGTTCTCGGGATCGTTGCAACTAGAGAATGCTATATACGTAGTAGTTTCTTTTGTAACACATGACTGGTTCAAAAGCAACAAAAGAAGACCAACAAACTGTTTCATTTGTAAACATTTTTAGAGTAGGCCGAAGTTCATCAATTGAGATGTAACTTCACATTAAATTCTCTCATATATTATCAATGTCTGCATTTGAATACAGTCGATTAAACAACGATTACATCACATATAATGAGCTTATCAACTGCTTTAACTGGGATATACTTGGGTATTCTTCTGAGGAACGTCCTATATTATCTGCGGAGTTAGGCACGGGTGATCAATCTATTTGTATCTGGGCCGGAATGCATGGCAACGAGACTACCGGTCTCCATATTATACTTGAGTTGATTGAATTGTTTCATAAGAAACAGCTCAAATTAGAGGGATTTACCTTGCACATTATTCCTATTATCAATCCAGATGCCTACATCAGGAATACTAGAAGGAACGGTATGGGTATTGACATGAATAGGGATTTCAGATCATTTCAAACTGTCGAATCAGCCAAGCTTATAGGCTGGATTAAAATGATTGATCCAGTACTTTGTTTCAATTTGCATGACCAGCGTACTATTTTTCATGTTCTCACGCACTCTGCTTACACGTCGCTACTTGTTCCGTCTAGTGACATAGAACGTACATTGACTCCCATTAGGCGACGTTTAATGAATCAAGTAGGAAACGCAATTGCCGCGATGAATATTCCCTTAAAGGGTATAGGTAGGTACACGGATGAGTTTTATCCCACTGCTGTGGGCGATTACTTAATGTCCCAGAAGATTCCGAATGTACTAATAGAGAGTGGTGTTTCTTCTGGAGACATGCAACGAACACGTGCACGTAAGTTTGGTGTTGGGTTTATTCGAGCCATGCTGAGCTCTAACCAAGTTCAATGTGACCTATACGACCTATTGCCCTTAAACGAGCAAGGGCAGCTGGAGTGGGTATTTACAGACGTTCTCTACGCCCATATGAGGGTTGATATTGCTGTAAAACGAGTAGTCGCAATGAATGGCCATCAAAAGGCTGAAATCTATGTGGTTGATGATCTAGGTGATTTATCCTCCCGTCCAAGATTATATGAGATCCCAGGCAGCTCTATGGGTATTTCAGATGTATTAACAGTTGACAGACCTGTTACTGGAGTTTTTGGAACGGTCGTTTTTGAACAGGGGCAATTGGTTATTGGTAATTTGCCTGAATAAAATCATCCCCCGCGCAGGCACAGGGGATGAAAACTGAATTATTCGGTCTTTTTATTTCCTAGCATCAGTAGGTCTTTTGCAATGATTTCCGTGATATAACGTTTGCTCCCGTCATCTCCCTCATAGCTTCTTGTGACAAGTCTTCCGCTGACGCCTATTTTATCACCTTTTTTCAGGTAAGACTCCATCGTTTGTGCGAGTCCACCCCAAGCAATAATGTTGTGCCAGTCAGTAAGGGTCTTTTTGTTGCCTTCAGCGTCCTTATAAACGGTGTTTGTTGCTAATGTAAAGGTTGTCTTTACGGTGTCGTTGATTTGTTTCGCTTCTGGATCAAGGCCTAAATGGCCGATAAGCTGAACATGATTCTCCATAATTATATAGGTTTTAATTAGTCCTTATAATTTGAGAAGGGCAACTTCCATCTCCTATAATTGTGAATAAGTAAATGTTATCTACAGTAGTCTACTTATGGTATTGATCTTGATCAATACCGCGTTGACATCACTATTGCCCGAGTTTTATACAGCCTCATAGTGGTCAAATAATTTCTTTAATTGAACTCTCAATAGAGGTAATGTGCTTAAAGAAATTATAGTACAGTTAGGTTAAATATCAATTTGTGCGTGTGTCATCTGAATTGTACGTTATTTTTGTGGCATGCGTGAACGAGTAATCATTATTGGTGGTGGAGCGGCAGGCTTTTATGGTGCTGTGGCTTGTGCTGAGGCAAACCCTGAACTAGAAGTAATCATTTTAGAGAAGGGTAAAGAGGTTCTTGGCAAGGTACTTATCAGTGGTGGCGGACGTTGTAATGTTACCCATGCATGTTTTGATCCAAGGGAACTGGCTTCTTTCTACCCTCGTGGAGCACGCGAATTATTAGGGCCATTTCATAAATTCCAACCTGGTGACACTATGGAATGGTTCGCTGACCGAGGTGTTGAGTTAAAAATAGAACAAGACAATCGCGTCTTTCCTGTGACCGATTCTTCCCAAACCATTGCAAATTGTCTTTTAGAAATGGCAGATACCTCTGGTGTAGAAGTCCGTAAATCTTGTGGTGTAAAGTCATTTGTACAGTTAGAAGACAAGCGATGGCTGGTTACGACTACCATGGGAGAGGAGTTGATCGCTGATAAACTAATGGTGGCACCTGGATCTTCAAAAGTCATCTGGGACCAATTAAAAAAAGTAGGACATAAGATAGTAGAACCAGTCCCATCACTATTCACCTTTAATATTAAGGACGATAGAATTAAAGGGCTAGGTGGTATCAGCCTTCCTAAGGCTACCGTACAGATCGCTTCTTCAGATTTAGAAGCTTCGGGACCATTGTTAATCACACATTGGGGAATGTCTGGCCCAGCGGTACTCCGCTTAAGTGCATGGGGCGCGCGTGAATTGAACGATAGGTTCTATAGATTTCCCATCTTGATCAATTGGATTGGAAAAGACGAAAGCGATGTCATTGCTAATTTTCTACACGAGAAAAAAGTCAGTGGAAAGAAGCGTATAGGCAATCATGCCCAGTACCAGGTTCCATTGCGCTTGTGGAAAAACATGATTATTGCTGCTGGTATTTCTTCAACGGCAACCTGGGGAGATATATCAGGGAAGGAGTTGAAGGCATTTGCGAGTGAACTTTGTTCGGCTGTTTTCCAAGTTACTGGGAAAAGTACTTTCAAGGAAGAGTTTGTTACCGCCGGTGGAGTGGATTTAAAGGATGTTGACTTCAAGAGCTTTTCTTCTCGTGTGGTTCCTAATCTATATTTTGCAGGAGAGATTTTGAATATCGATGGCATCACAGGAGGATTTAACTTTCAAGCAGCATGGACAGGAGGATGGCTTGCTGGAAACGCGATGGCAGGATTCCCTCTAGATTAGTCCTAAGGCTCTTAGATCTGCTTGAACTCGCCTTCCTCTCGATTTTAGACCAGCATTACAATCCTCCATGATAACGAGAATACTTTGTTCCAGCTCTTTGGCCAATTCAGGATACCGTTTAACCATGCGATAGGCAATACTCATGGAATAGATCCTAGGAGCTTGAATCTTAGATGGGGTCATCATTTTTTCAAAACAATAGTCCAATAAAAACCCTTCTATCTCCTCGTCTTTAGGCAGGTAGTATTTAGAAAAATAGCGCAATACAAAACGTTCTTCAGCATTAGTTTCTGCAATTTTTAATTGCGCTACCATACGACGACTATGTATTTTGAATACATCAGGTACTGCATCACTGACATGGTGTAGTATCCAACACCCTCTTTTGCGCTCTTTATCATTACCCGTAAAGGCTTTTTCTATCACGGCATTTAATAGGTCTAAATCCTTGCTAGCTCTTGCGATCAAGCCTTGGTACACCCATTTTTTATCAATAGTGTGTTGGTTTAGAGCGTCTTCAAGATTCATTTAATAAAAAATAACAGACTTAATGATGAAAATATTAGAAATCTAATTAAATTAGCATTGTAGAATAGAGGTACTTCTAGATAAATTGAAAGTACTTCGTTAAAGATACACTGCTATGAACTATGTTAAGAACAACCTGAAGTTTCTCCGAAAAAAAGAAGCATTAACTCAGGAGCAACTCGCTACTAAAATAGCAGTAAAGAGAGCCATGATTGGAGCTTATGAAGAAGGTAGAGCAGAGCCTCGTCTGCACACACTTCAGCATTTAGCAGCCTACTTTCAGGTCCGTTTAGATGATTTCGTTAATAGAGATCTTTCCGGATCAAGCTCTATACCTAAAGCAGATGTTAGCGGTGCACAACTTCGTATTCTCCCAGTCATTGTAGATGGTACGGATGAGAAAGAATTAGGAACCTTAGTTCCTGTAAAGGCATCAGCAGGATACCTCAGTGGATATGGTGATGCAGATTATATAGGAGCCTTACCTAGATTCTCTATGCCTTTTCCCGAGCTCCCACAGGATCGGACATACCGTGTATTCCAGATAAGGGGAGAGAGCATGCTTCCTATCAAGCCAGGCGCTTACGTCATTACAGAGTACCTACAGGATTGGAAGTCTATTCGTAATGATGAATGTTACGTATTGATCACAAAAGATGAAGGTGTCGTTTATAAGCGGGTCATAAACAATCTTCATATAGGGGAGCTTCTTCTAAAATCTGATAACTCACAGTTTGCTTCCTACACCGTACCTGTAGATCGTTTAGTCGAGGTTTGGAGGGCTGTAGGCTATACAAGCTTTGAACTTCCTGCTGCAGGAAATAATCAAGATATATCGCAGCTTATGCATATGATGTCAGATCTGAAAAATGACATGAGTAAGCTGAAAGAAAACTAACAACAACGAAAAAGTATTGGATTAATAGGTGTTTGAGCGACTTTTTGGTCGCTCGAATTGTCTGTGTATTGTCCATTCGTAACTAATAAACATTAGAATTAAAGCCTTTTGGACCGCTCAATATTACATATGGATCTAGATACGTTTTTCGTATCAGTAGAGCGCTTGATGGATTCGAGGCTTCATGACAAACCTATTATAGTAGGAGGCACAGGGGACAGGGGAGTTGTTGCAGCATGTAGTTATGAAACTAGAAAGTTTGGCGTTCACTCTGCCATGCCCATGCGTATGGCTAGAGACTTGTGTCCTGAGGCTATTATCATACGCGGTAACTCTGCTAATTATTCTAAATATTCTAACCTGGTCACAGACGTTATTAAGGAGCAAGTACCTGTATATGAAAAAACTTCGGTAGACGAGTTCTATGCAGACTTAACAGGTATGGACCGCTTTTTCGGCACGTTCAAGTTTTCTAGTGAATTACGTGAACGCGTAATTAGAGAAACCGGATTACCAATCAGTTTTGGACTATCCGGTAATAAAACAGTGAGTAAGGTGGCTACAGGTGAAGCAAAACCTAACAACAAAATTTATATTGAAAAAGGACTAGAGTGTCCATTTTTAGCTCCTTTATCTGTTAGGAAAATTCCGATGGTAGGAGAGAAAACCTACCAAACATTGCGAAATCTAGGTGTGCGACGTATTCAAACGTTACAAGAGATGCCACTTGAAATGATGGAAAGTGTAATGGGAAAACAAGGCTCTACTATCTGGCATAAGGCAAATGGTATAGACCAAAGCCCTGTTATTCCTTATCTAGAGCGTAAAAGTATTTCTACAGAACGCACTTTTGCAAAAGACACTATCGATGTATTAAAGCTAGAAGGTATCATTTCAGCAATGACGGAAAACCTTGCTTACCAACTCCGTCGTGGTGATAAACTTACCTCATGCATCACCGTGAAAATTCGGTATTCAGATTTTAACACCCATACACTTCAAGCCCGTATTCCTT
>CAJJCK010000173.1 GCA_905182675.1 uncultured Cryomorphaceae bacterium
GCGATCAAGCTGCTGGTGCCTATTTGATAGAAATCAAATCTGATCGTGGAATGGTTCAAAAGCCAATAATCATAAAACACTAAATTTCAACAGCTAGAGACGCTAGAACAAGCGCGTTCTCCGGATAGTTTTTCCGCAATGTCTCTCCAGCGTGAAATAATGATGACCCAGTAGTTACCGTGTCGTCAATCACAACCAACAGCGCATCCTTCGGGATGCGCTGTTTTTTTTTGCGGACCCGTAAAGAATTTGAGATGTTTGACCATCGGTCTATAGCGCTAAAATTAACCTGACTCTTGCGGTGTATCTCTTTCTTTAAAAGAGGAAGTACAACGCCATGAATTTCTGCCTTTGCGAGAGCTTTTTGACAGCCTTTTGAAATAGAATGACATTGATTGTATCCGCGCTGAAAACGACGTCTTTTAGATATGGGCATAGGTATGAGCACGATGGTTGAGGTTGTTCTATGCGTGCTCTTTAAATGCTTGACTAAAAAGGGACCTAAAACATGATGCCCCATGGTTCCTCCAAGCCGAGGATGATCGCCATACTTGAGTCCATAACAAATGGTGTTAACGGGATCGGTGAAAATGAGTGCGGAAACAAAATCAGCGTCAATGAGAGCTCCTAAGATATAAAGCTTCGTTAATTCAGCGGTATGGGCACGTGGAAGGCTTTGTAAACAAACTTGGCATATACTTTGCTCATCAACATGAAGCAAGTGCCTGCAAATAAAGCAGCGTGATGGAAACCAAGAACTTGTTAAAAAACTTAATTGATTTGAAATCATAGTTCATTGGGTTTGAGGTAGCTTCGTTATATATTAAGATAATAAACAACTGTAGATGAGTTCAGAAGGAAACAAAGGAAGATTTAGTGTGATAGTAGGTGCTATGGCTGTTGCTGTGATCGCTTTAGGTGTAATGCTGTATTTACGCAGTGAAGAGAACCATAAACTTGATCTTGAAAAGCAATCTTTGGCTATGGAATTGACCATAATGAAAGAGGATTTGTTGTCTCAGGTTGGAGAAAATGACAGCTTAAATGCGTTCATTCAATATGAAACCACGCGTTTGAGCATGGTGATTGATAGCATCAATTCTGTCAATGTTCAAAACAAAAAACAACTCACAAATTACCGTTACCGATTGAGCGGAATGAAGAAGGAGAACGCTTCTCTGGTCTCGAGAATGGACAGTACAAATACGGCGTATGCTATTTTGAAAGTCCGTGAGCAAATGGTTGCAGACAGTCTTAATATTGCCATTGCAGCAAATCAAAATCTGAAGGGTAAAAACACATCTCTTTCCACGACCGTCGCTAAAGGCAAGCAATTGGTTATCGCTTCTTCAACACTGTCGCCTGTGCGAATTACCGGAAGCGGTAAAGAGCGTTCTACGAAAAAAGCGAAACGTACAGATCGAATTAACGTTTGTGTGACTCTGGCTAAAAATAGAATTGCGGACCAGGGTGAACGTGTGCTTTACGTAAAATTATTTGCGCCCAACGGTAAACCAGTGGATGCTCCAGAATCTAACAAAGCAGTTGTTGGAGGCGAACAAAGCGGTTTTAACGGATCAGCTAAAATCACCTTTACTGGTGATGCTCAAGAGATTTGTATTGCAGCTAACCGTGCTACAGACGCACCAGTTCAGCTAGCGCCAGGAATATATACAGCAGCTGTAATTACCAATAGTTACGTGGTAGGTACAGTAGCTATTGAATTGAGATAAAACCCATGAAAAAACTCTTATTATTTGCTGTTCTGGGACTTTTAAGCACTTCTTGTATAAGTACGAAGGTGCATAAAACCCTTCAAGAGAAATACGACATTTTAGCGAACGAGGCTGACCAGCTACGACAAAAAAACGAGGTACGTGATTCAGAAAACACGGAGCTACAACGTACGTTAACAGCTGCTCGCAGGGATATGTCCATCCTTCAGGAGGACACAACCAGCAAATTCGATGAATTGAGAGCGTTAACCACAAAGTATGATCGTCTTTCCAAACAATACGATTACCTCCTGGATAATAACACGACGTTAATCACAGCCAGCGCTCGAGAGAATAAGACGTTGATGGACCAGTTGAATACAATGCAATCTAGACTCCAAGCGAAGGAAGATAGTTTGAACACAGAGCGCCGTCTGTTGGAAAGAGGCCAGCGCAGGGTGAACGAGCTTGAGGGTGTTATACACCGTAAAGACAGTACTGTTGCCTATGTTCGTCAAAAAGTATCAGATGCCCTGCTTGGATTTAACGGCAATGGCCTCACGGTAAACATGAGAGACGGTAAGGTCTATGTTAGTTTGGAGAACAGCTTGTTATTTGCTCCCGGATCGTGGAATGTTGCCGCTAACGGACAAGTAGCACTTGAGAACCTAGCAAAGGTATTGGCAGAAAATGCAGATATCACGGTGTTGGTGGAGGGTCATACTGACAATGATGCCTATAGAGGACAAAGTCAAGTAAAAGACAATTGGGATCTCAGTGTTCTGCGTGCAACGAATGTTGTTAAAATTCTAACTAAGAATGCGGGAATGAATCCCGAGCGTATCACTGCTGCTGGTAGGGGAGAATATGTACCTCTGGTAGAAAACAGTTCCCAAGAAAACAAAGCAATTAATCGAAGAACAGAGATAATACTAACTCCAGATTTAACGGAGTTAGCGAATCTGCTGGAAGGCGATAAATAAAGCCATTACTTAGAATTGGGATTGTACCAGTTCTTCTATCCTTTTAAGTCCCACTATGGCAATGCCGTAGTGGGATTTTTCTATTTGGTGGTGACCGCTAATATAGATGCGCTCAAACCCAAGTTTTTCTGCTTCACGAATACGTTGGTCAATTTTAGTGACTGGACGGATCTCACCTGTTAGCCCCACTTCACCTGCAAAACAGACCTTGCCGCCAATAGCGTCATCTTGGTTAGAACTCAGGATGGCAGCTATCACAGCTAAATCTAATGCAGGATCATCTACGCGAAGTCCTCCAGTGATGTTTAAAAAGACGTCTTTTTGGCCCAGTCTAAAGCCACACCGTTTCTCTAGTACCGCCAGTAGCATGTTTAGTCTGCGCGTGTCGAAACCTGTAGTAGATCGTTGCGGAGTTCCATAGACTGCGGTAGAACACAATGCTTGTATTTCGAGCAGCATAGGGCGTACTCCTTCAAGGAGTACGGCAACCGCATTCCCACTGAGCCCGTCGTGCTGTTTGGTCAGCAACAGATCGCTAGGATTTGCAACTCCCTGCAAGCCCGCTTGCTCCATCGTATATAAACCAATTTCATGTGTAGAGCCAAACCTGTTTTTATGTGCCCTAAGAATCCTGTAGAGCAGATTTGGGTCACCTTCAAATTGTAAGACAACATCCACCATGTGCTCTAAAATTTTA
>CAJJCK010000174.1 GCA_905182675.1 uncultured Cryomorphaceae bacterium
TTGAAGGTCGGTATTTAACGGATTCTGTACTGGTCACTGCCCCTACTGGTTACTCGGTAAGCATGACTGCTGCGGGTTCTTTTTCCTCGAGCCTTGTACTTTCCGCTGATTCTACAGGTCAGCTAGACACGACTTTTTATCTTGCCATGAATGGCTTAGCGCCTATATCAAACCCAGCTTCTGTGCTATTAACCAGCTCAGGTGCGTCAACAGCAACCTTGAGCGTTAGTGGTATAAAAGGGGGTTTATTGGGAATAACCAACTTTACGAAATCTGACCCTACCGCTTGTGGGGCAAATGATGGCACCATCACTTTTAACGTTGAAAATGTTGTTGATGGCAGCTATGTGATTCGTTATTTAGGCGGCAACAATACCGCTGTAGTTTCTGGGGGTCTTGCCACCGTTTCTGGATTAAGCGAGGGCCACTACACAGACGTTATTCTTATAGATGTTAATGGTTGTAGCACCGCTACTGGATTTAGCGTGAGTCTTCTAGAGCCGATTGATTTTACTGTTGCCTACAGCCCATCTGATAAGGAGCTTTGTATAGGCGATGCCGCAACTTTTGGTGCAGTAGCCGTGGGGACAACGACATTGCAATGGCGAAACTTCGCCTCAAATTCATGGTCAAATATCTCTAGTGCAAACTCCAGTACCTACACCACTAATGCGTTAAGTGATACGTCCATTTATGATGTTCAGATTACTTCTGCAACCGGTTGTCGCTGGACCTCCCTAACCGTTGCAGCACAAGTTCACCCTAATCCAAGTGCTGCCTTAGTTTCAACTCCAGCGAGTTGTCCGGGTACCACAGACGGATCTATAGATTTGACAATAACTGCTGGACTGTCACCTATGAGCTTCCTATGGAGCAATGGTGCAAATACGGAGGATTTAACGAGCGTAGCGAGTGGGACTTATTCTGTGACGCTGCTTGATCCTATAGGTTGTGAAGGCGCTGCCTCTGTCTCCGTTAGTGACAGTGATGGCGTAGCCCCTGTGGTTTACGCGATGGATATTACGGTGCAGTTAGATTCATTAGGAATTGCTACCATAACTCCTGGAGATGTGGATAGTGCAAGTAGCGATAATTGTTCCTTGACCTTAAGTCTGGACAGTACCACTTGGGGATGTTCAGATATAGGCCTTCATACGGTCATGCTCATAGGAACAGATGGTACTTACAGTGATACTGCTTTTGCCGTCGTTACGGTTTTAGATACCCTAGGGCCAACCATCACTTGTGGAGCGGATACGACACTATATGTGGGGATAGACACTTCAGGCACAGGGTACTCCTGGGCACCTGCTTTTGCGACAGATCCTTGTGGTATTGATACCGCATGGGCCTCTGATACGGCAGGGACGTGGTTCGGAATTGGCACCCATTCTATTACCAGCTATGCCAGAGATGCAAGTGGAAATACTGATTCATGCAGCTTTACCCTCACCGTGCTTGACACGGTTGCGCCTTCCTTTACCAGCTGCTTAAGCGATACCATCATGTATTCAGATGCGCTAAGTTGTGGTGCGGAGCTGACCTGGATGCAACCACTCGCTACGGACAATGCAGATAGTGTCCTCTATAGCAGAACAGATACTTCTGGAACCTTCTTTAGCGTAGGTGTGGACACCGTCATGATCTTTGCGATGGACCTCAGTGGAAATACAGATACCTGCAGCTTCACGGTAACCATAATTGATACCATTGCACCGGCATGGGACGGAACTTTGGATACGTTAGTGATCCAAACAGCGACAGATACTTGTGGTGTCTTCACAGACAGTGTGAGCCTTACAGCCCCCACGATTGTTGAGGCCTGTGGGTTAGATACGCTATACCATGACGCTGCGAATTATTATGCCCTGGGCGAGCACGATGTGTACTGGTACGCTACGGATGTTCATGGCAACACAGACAGCATTCTTCAAAGGTTGGTGGTTCAAGAAACCGTACTTCCTGAGATTTATTGTCCTGGAGATTCCATAACTGTTTATGCAGATGTAGACAGCACCTGGACCATGGTCACCTGGACGGGAGATAGTGTTTGGGACAATTGTGGCATAGACACTTCCTTCTTCAGCTTAGACAAAGGATCGTACTTGAATATTGGACTTTATAAGATTGATTTCTACGCCTATGATCTAAGTGGCAACGGTGATACCTGTAGCTTCTTCTTGACCATTCAAGATACTACCGCCCCGGTGCTTGCTGGATTGATATCCGACACCACGCTGATTGCGCCGCAAGACAGTTGTTCTGTGCCTTTCGCCTGGACCCTGCCTACTATTATTGAAAACTCAACAAACTACACGAGCACAAGTAATACGGCGAGTGCTTCAGGAGACTTTGGGATTGGTACACATACCATCTACTACACGGTAACAGATGCTGCCGGTTATACTGATTCTGCAGGGTTCACTATTACTGTGGAGGACCAAAGCGGACCTCAGCTTTATGCAAACACTCAAGTGCTCACATTAGATGCCATGGGCTTCGCTACTATAAATGTGGGGATGGTTGACAGTGGGTCTTTTGACTGTAGCGGCTTAGATTCATTGTGGCTTAGTGATACGCTATTTGTTTGTACGGACATTGGCTCACCAGTTGTTTGGTTCTATGGATTAGACAGCTTGGGCTTCACAGACAGCCTTTTAGTACCAATCACCATTTTACCAAACCCAGCAGGGGTTATACAAAGCACACTTGCGATCACGGATGTGCTGTGTTATGGAGAATCTTCCGGTGCGGCTAGCATTGGTGCTTCTGGAGGTAGTTTACCCTACAACTATTCTTGGTCCACAACGGACACCACAGTAAACATTGCCGGACTTTCAGCTGGTAGCTACAGCTACACGGTGAGTGATACGAACGGCTGTACTTTTCAGGCAAACTTCTCCGTCAACGAGCCGCCACCTTTCACCGTGAGTACGCTCGCCTCTGACTATAGTGGTTATGGCATCAGCGTTGAAGGTGGGAACGATGGAACTATTGACGCCACCGTAGCTGGTGGAGTTTCCCCTTACGTATATGACTGGAATAACGGTTATGCTACTACGGAAGACTTAACCGGGTTGTTTGAAGGCACCTACTTTGTGATGGTCACGGACAGTAACGGCTGTATGGCTTTAGATACTGTGGTCTTAATTGAACCCGATTACTTCGGGGTCAGCACAACGGTACTGAGTGACAACATTTGCCCCAACGGATTGGATGGCTCCATCTATGCTGCCTACACTGGAGGTGCAGGGCCTTACATCGTGAGTTGGTCTAATACAGAAACTACAGATACCATCAGCGGACTAACCTCCGGCACCTATTATGTCGTAGTCGTAGATAACAATGGTGTTATTGCTTCGGATACTAACGTGGTTTTTGCCTTGGATGAAGATTGTGATGGCATTCTAAACATTGATGAAGGGGGAATCCCTGGAGCAGGTGGTGGAATGATGGATACGGATGGTGATGGTATTCCTAACCAGCAGGATACAGACAGTGATGGAGATGGTATTGCGGATGCATTGGAGTTTGATTCCAATAATGACGGAACTGGTTTTGATGACTGTGATGGTGATGGCACCCCAGATTTCTTGGATGCTGATAAGTGTACGCCTAAGGCTGCTTCTGTGTTGACACCTGATGGTGATGGTAATAATGATTTCTGGGTGGTTGAACGGATCGCGCTTTACCCAGGAAGTGTTGCGAAGATTTTCAATAGGCATGGAATACTCGTGTGGGAATCTGATAATTACGCAAATGACTTCAACGGAAATTCTAATGTACAGACCTTCTTAAACAACGCGACGCAAACATTGCCTACTGGAACCTACTTCTACTATTTGAGATTAGGCGGAGGATTAGATGAAGTTATTAATGGATACATCTACCTAAACAGATAACGCCATGAAGATATTTATGACACGAAATATAAAGAACCACCTGACATTAGCTGTTGCTCTTGTTATAGGATTGAGCTCATTGACCGTTTATGGACAGCAGCACCCGTCGTTAGACAACTATCTATTCACCCCTGTTTCTATCTCACCGGCTAATGCAGGAATGCAGCAGCAGGATGTGGTTAGCCTTGTAGATGCCCAGTGGGTTGGAATAAAGGGGGCGCCCAGAACAGGTATTATAAGTGCCGATTACCGGTCGCTAAATGGCTTGGGTCTTAACATGACCCTGGTTACAGATGCGGTAGGTCCCGCCACCACCTCTTATATGGGATTGAGTGCAGCCTACCACTTGCCCATTTCTGAAGAGGCAACGCTAAGCACAGGATTGCGCGTTTCCCTGGGGCGCTCCACTGTAGACTTTAACAATGAGTTTTACTTTGATCTGGTAGATCCAAATATTTACTCCGTTCAAGGGCCTATGATGGCTAATGTAGACGTAGGTACTACCCTGAATACCAAGAATTTTTATGCTGGGGTAAGTTTCAAGAACCTGAATAGGGCGGAGATCTATAAAAATAATTATACGGCCCAAGTCCTTCACGTTTTTGGAGGGCACCGCATGGATGTTACTAAGGATTGGGCGCTTACGTCAAGCTTCCTCATGACCGGTACCAGTAATTCCCCCGCGGATCTGAATATGCATGCCTATGTAGAGCGGAGCAACACGTGGGGAGTGGGTCTTCATTATAGCCCGGCAGATGAAATGGGCATGTTATTCCGGGTGAAGCCTACGGATGACTGGCACCTATTTTACCAGTATAACTTCCCATTGACAGAATTGGTTTATGTGACTAGAACCAGTCATGTTGTGGGAGTCGCCTTTAATGTGATGCAGAAAGTAACATCGTTAACGTCACCAAGATATTTCTTATGATGCGCTTGAGATTAGATAAAACATGGAGCCTCGTTTGCTCAGTCGTGGTGTCGCTTCCTTTGATGGCTCAACCTATATTAGAAGAATTGGCCACGCCAGATTCCCTAAACACCTTTATTGTAGGTGTTCCTACCGC
>CAJJCK010000175.1 GCA_905182675.1 uncultured Cryomorphaceae bacterium
TCGAGTTGCTTTTCTTTAATAATGTTGGCAACTACCTTTTTACTGTCATCAGCATCATATATGGTAAAGTTGGTAGGATAGCCAAGTTTTTCGGCTTCAGAACGTAAAATCCTCGCAAACACGCTGTGAAAAGTACCCATCCAAAGATTCTTGGCTTCTGCGTCTCCAACAAGGTTTCCTATTCGCGATTTCATTTCACGCGCAGCTTTATTCGTGAAAGTCAGTGATAGTATATTGAAGGCGTCAACTCCCTTTTCTAATAGGTAAGCGATACGGAAAGTCAACACCCTGGTTTTCCCGGAGCCAGCACCGGCAATTACCATTACTGGTCCTTCCGTTTGCTCAGCAGCGATACGCTGGGCGTCGTTAAGTTGATCTAGAAAATGTGCCAAGGAAATTTGATCTTATATATAGACAGGTCTACAAAGTTAGCCTTTAGTATTTCTTAGGCAAGTGATTTTGTTCTCATATCTTCATGTGTTTCAGCTAGTTTTTAAACAAGTCACATAATTATTTCATTTTGAGCCAATTATTTTAAGCACTCCGGGTTTGGTTATGGTAATATTTCCACTACATTTGCAGTCCCTTAAAAATAAGGTAATTGATTATTAGAATAATATAGAAATCAAAAGGTACGTATGCCAACGATTCAACAGCTTGTAAGAAAAGGTCGCAAACAGATCAAACAAAAGAGTAAATCTGCTGCGCTGGATTCCTGCCCTCAACGTAGAGGTGTGTGTACACGTGTGTACACTACTACGCCCAAAAAGCCAAACTCGGCTATGCGTAAGGTGGCCAGAGTGCGACTATCAAATGGAAATGAAGTAAACGCCTACATCGGTGGTGAAGGACATAACCTACAGGAGCACAGTATTGTGCTTGTACGTGGTGGTCGTGTTAAAGATTTACCAGGTGTTCGTTATCACATTGTACGTGGTGCATTAGATACCGCAGGTGTAGATGGTAGAACACAGCGTCGCTCGAAATATGGAGCGAAGCGTCCAAAGGTTAAGAAATAACAGACCCAGATTAAGAAATAATGAGAAAAGCAAGAGCTAAAAAACGTCCGTTATTACCGGATCCAAGGTTTAACGATACGTTAGTTACACGTTTCGTAAACAACTTAATGTTGGACGGTAAAAAATCTATTGCCTTCAGCATCTTTTATGACGCTATGGATATAGTCGCCGAAAAAACTGAAAGCAACGGAGTTGATGTTTGGAAAGAAGCGCTAAACAATGTGATGCCTCACGTAGAAGTACGTAGTCGTCGTGTTGGTGGAGCTAATTTCCAAATTCCAATGCAGGTTCGCCCAGAGCGAAAGGTTACTTTAGCAATGAAATGGATGATTACAGCAACACGCAGTCGCAACGAACGCTCTATGGCGCAAAAGTTAGCTGCTGAAGTTATCGCTGCTTCCAAAGAAGAAGGTGCTGCAGTAAAAAAACGCACAGAGGTTCACCGTATGGCTGAAGCTAATAAAGCGTTCTCTCACTTCAGATTCTAATAGAAAATCAACATGTCGAAAATTAATAAAGATCTTAGTTACGTCCGGAATATTGGTATTGCTGCTCATATTGACGCTGGCAAGACTACGACAACTGAGCGCATCCTATACTATACAGGTGTAAGTCACAAGATTGGTGAAGTACATGATGGTGCTGCCACCATGGACTGGATGGAGCAAGAGCAGGAGAGAGGTATTACTATTACCTCCGCAGCTACTCACTGTGAGTGGTCCTATGCGGGTGATAAGTATGAAATTAATATTATTGACACTCCGGGTCACGTTGATTTCACTGTTGAGGTTGAGCGTTCATTAAGAGTATTGGATGGAGTAGTTGCATTATTCTCTGCTGTAGATGGTGTAGAACCTCAATCTGAAACGGTATGGCGTCAAGCTGATAAATATCGTGTTCCTCGTTTGGGATTTGTAAACAAGATGGATCGTCAAGGTTCAGACTTCTTTATGGTCTGTCGTCAGGTTAAAGAAATGCTAGGAGGTAATCCAGTAGCTCTTCAAGTACCTATTGGTGATGAATCAGATTTCAGAGGTGTAGTTGATCTTATTAGCAAAAAAGCTATTGTTTGGAATGAAGACGACATGGGCATGACCTATGACGAAATTGAAATTCCAGCTGATCTTATTGATGTTGTAAATGAAAAGCGTGCTGAACTGATCGAAGCTGTTGCTGAATATGATGACACCTTGATGGAGAAATTCTTTGAGGATGAAAACAGTATCAGTGACGATGAAATTATAGCTGCTTTACGTGCGGCCACAATAGATATGAGTATCATACCTATGATGTGTGGTTCGGCATTTAAAAACAAAGGTGTTCAGGCAATGCTTGATGCTGTTATGCGTTACTTGCCTTCTCCATTGGATGTTGAGGGTATTGAAGGAATTAATCCTGACACTGGTGATTCAGACATGCGTAAGCCGTCAATGGACGAGCCTTTTGCGGCTTTAGCATTTAAAATCGCTACAGATCCTTTCGTAGGACGTCTTTGTTTCTTCCGTGTTTATTCTGGTTTTTTGGACGCAGGGTCCTATGTTAAGAATACCCGTTCTGGAAAGAAAGAACGTATTTCTCGTATCTTCCAGATGCACGCTAATAAGCAAGAACCGATTCCGACTATTACAGCTGGAGACATTGGTGCAGGTGTTGGATTTAAAGACATCAAGACAGGCGATACGCTTTGTGACGAGAAAGCTCCGATTGTTTTAGAGTCTATGACTTTCCCTGAGCCAGTAATCGGTATTGCAGTTGAGCCTAAGTCACAGGCTGACGTGGATAAAATGGGTACTGCTTTGGCTAAATTGTCAGAAGAGGATCCAACATTCCGTGTTCAAACAGACGAAGCTTCTGGCCAAACGATCATATCTGGTATGGGTGAATTGCACCTTGAGATCTTGATTGATCGTATGAGACGTGAGTTTAAAGTTGAGGTAAACGTTGGTGAGCCTCAAGTTGAATATAAGGAAGCGATCAACGGAACTCTTGCGCATCGTCAGGTGTACAAGAAGCAATCAGGTGGTCGTGGTAAATTTGGTGATATATCTTTTGAAATCTCTCCAGTTGATGCTGATTTCGAAGGAGAAGGTTTGCAATTTGTCAACTCTATTAAGGGTGGTAATATCCCAAGGGAATTTATACCATCTGTAGAGGCAGGTTTCAAAGCCGCCATGGTAAATGGTCCTTTAGCAGGTTTTAAAGTAGATAGCATTAAGGTTGTTCTTAAGGATGGTTCGTTCCACCCTGTTGATTCTGATCAGTTGTCGTTTGAGCTAGCTGCTAAACAAGGGTTTAGAGAGAGTGCTAAAAAGGCTTCTCCAGTTATCATGGAGCCTATAATGAAAATGGAAGCCGTTACTCCTGAAGAGTACATGGGTGATATAGTTGGTGATCTGAACCGTCGTCGTGGTCAAGTGAATGATATGTCTGATCGTAACAACGCTAAGGTTATTAAGGCGGAGGTACCGTTATCTGAAATGTTCGGTTATGTAACAACATTACGTACACTGAGCTCAGGTCGTGCTTCGTCAACTATGGTATTCTCTCATTATGCAGAGACTCCAAAGGGTATTGCAGAAAGAGTAATTGAAGAATCTAAAGCTTAATAAATAGACTATAATGAGTCAAAAAATTCGCATCAAGCTCAAGTCTTACGATCACAACTTGGTAGACAAGTCTGCTGAGAAAATCGTAAAGACAGTGAAGAGTACTGGCGCTGTGGTTAACGGTCCTATACCGTTACCTACGAACAAGCGTATTTACACAGTGCTCCGCTCACCGCACGTTAATAAGAAATCACGTGAACAATTCCAACTGAGCAATTATAAGCGACTGTTGGATATTTACTCTTCATCATCAAAGACTATTGATGCTTTGATGAAGTTGGAGTTGCCGAGTGGTGTAGAAGTAGAAATCAAGGTCTAACGTTAGATCAAATTTAAATTCCAGAAAACATGCCAGGATTAATTGGTAAAAAAGTCGGAATGACCAGCATTTACAGTCAGGATGGAAAAAACCTCCCATGTACCGTACTCGAAGTAGGGCCATGTGTTGTTACTCAAGTCAAGACGAATGATGTCGATGGTTACAATGCTATCCAGCTAGGCTGGGGCGAGGCGAAAGATAAAAACACCTCCAAAGCATTGCAAGGTCATACGCAGAAGGCTAACACCTCTGCCAAAAGAAAATTTGTAGAATTTGCTGATTTTGAGGGAGACCTTGAGTTAGGTCAGGTTCTTACCGCTGATCTATTCGCTGAAGGTGACTTCGTGGATGTTGCCGGTACATCGAAAGGTAAAGGGTTCCAGGGTGTTGTAAAACGTCATGGCTTTGCTGGTGTTGGTCAAGCAACGCACGGTCAACACAACCGTCTACGTGCTCCAGGATCAATTGGTGCAGGTTCAGATCCATCTCGTGTATTTAAAGGCATGCGCATGGCAGGTCGCATGGGTGGTAAGCGTGCTAAAGTTCAAAACTTACAGGTTTTGAAGGTTGACGCTGAAAGAAACTTGCTCGTAGTTAAAGGTTCCGTGCCAGGAGCTAAGAATTCAATCGTAATTATCGACAAGTAATGGAGTTCAACGTATTAGACATAAACGGTAAGGAAACCGGAAAGAGCGTGAAGTTAGACGCATCTGTATTTGGCATTGAACCTAATGACCATAGTATTTACCTAGACGTAAGGCAATTCCT
>CAJJCK010000176.1 GCA_905182675.1 uncultured Cryomorphaceae bacterium
GGATCTTCAATAGAACGTTTTATATTAAGCGCTTCTAACCGTATTTCTTGAATTTTAATGCCCCCTATCCAATCTAAGTCGTCTATATAAACAGTACCTAATTCTAGGAGTATTGTATCTCTATATGAAAGTGAGCTAGAATCAATCTTGAAAGAATTTGGGAACACGTATTTCAACTGAGAAAAACTAATGTCAATTTCATTCTTAACTAAACCAGGTGAAACATAGTGGTGGAATAGGCGCTGTTGAAGTGAGCTTGAATTAAATAACCCAAACAAGCCACCTATTACCACTACGACAAAAAGAGTGCATAAGAACAGCACCCTTCGTAGTGTAGTAAATTTTCTTTGTGGTAATTTTGAATCTTCCATGGAGCAAATACCTTACATCTTAGCAATAGAAAGTAGCTGCGACGACACAAGCGCGGCAGTGCTGTACGGCAATAAAGTACTTTCTAATGAAGTGGCATCTCAAGAGGTGCATACAGCTTATGGTGGTGTTGTTCCTGAATTAGCCTCTAGGGCGCATCAGCAAAATATTGTACCGGTAGTAGACCGAGCATTAAAGGTAGCGAATATCAAACCTTCACAGCTACATGCCATAGCATTTACAAATGGTCCCGGATTGATGGGTTCACTGCTTGTAGGAACCTCATTTGCAAAGAGTTTAGCGCTTGCCTTGGATATTCCATTGGTACCGGTTCACCACATGCATGCACACATTTTGGCACATCTCATTGAAGATGCCCATCCCATTACCCCAATATCGTTTCCATTTATATGCCTAACCGTCAGTGGAGGACACACACAATTGGTATTGGTGAAGGGTCCAAAAGCCATGGATATACTTGGAGAGACTATTGATGATGCGGTGGGTGAAGCTTTCGATAAGGCAGCTAAAATACTAGGACTACCCTATCCCGGTGGCCCTGTCATAGATAAACTTGCCCAGACAGGTAACTCAGGTTTCATGGCCTTTGGTAGAAGTTTGGTAGATGGATATAACTTCAGTTTTTCAGGAATGAAGACCAGCTTTTTATATAATCTTCAGAAGAAGGTAAAGGAAGACCCCGATTTTGTCTCTAAACACTTAAACGACATCTGTGCGAGTTACCAAAATGCATTGCTCGATGTATTGTTTAAAAAACTTGAGTTGGCGGTGAAGGACTACGGTATTAAGCATGTTGCTATTGCCGGAGGAGTCAGTGCTAACTCAGGACTTAGAAATCGTTTAACAAAACTGGGAACTGATAAAAATTTAACGGTTTACCTTCCTCCTATTCAGTATACCATGGACAATGCAGCCATGATCGGAATCGCTGGTTACTATAACCTGCTAGCCGGCGAAGAGGCTCCATTGAGTATTTCAGCATCAGCTAAAATTAAATTTTAACGTATTGTACGTTTTTCGAATCCAAAAAGATGCACTTTTGACTTAGCTAATATCTCAAACTCTTAGATCTTATCATGCAACTATTTCATGGATACATAAAAGACGATAGATTTCATCTCCATGAGCATGAAATCAACCATTGCGTCCGTGTATTAAGAAAGCAAGTTGGCGACACCATACATTTCATCACAGGAAACGGTCCTCTTTACCAGGGTCATATTCAATTTGCGTCAAAGCAAATGGTTTCTGGTAATTTCGAACTTATAGAAGAACGCTTTGGGAATTTCAACTATGACCTAACTGTTGCTATTGCACCTACGAAACAGATGGATAGAATGGAGTGGTTTGTTGAAAAGGCAGTAGAAATGGGAATCACAAGAATTATACCCATCCTCTGCGATCATAGTGAGCGGCGCATTTTGAAACCCGGGAGGCTCGAGAAAATCGCACTTAGTGCTACCAAGCAAAGTCTCAAAGGAGCCTTAGTTTCAATCTCACCATTAATTACGTTTAGCGAATTTATTGAGAGTCGAACCTCAGGTTATATAGCACATTGCGATCTAGGTATCAAACAATCTTTCAAAGACCAGATAGCGAATCAAACTGGACCCATTACTATCATGATAGGTCCTGAAGGTGACTTCTCTCAAAAAGAAATACAATGGGCTGTTAAGAAAGGGATTATGCCAGTTGATCTGGGGAAGAGCCGTCTTCGTACAGAAACTGCTGCCCTAGTCGCGGTGGCAACGTTGTACCAGAAGCACCTTTGACCTCCTCAAAGATTAGATTTCTGTCCATTGGATCCTTCCAATCCTCCCAAGCAACTTCTGAATCCACATAGGTTGGGTTTTTAAGTGTTTGAATCGGGTCAATTTTCCTGTACCATACCGCTAAAACTAACCCTACAATAGCCCCACTCAAATGACCTTCGTAACTTATCGTAGGATCATGCGGTAATACTCCCCAAACAAAAGAACCATAGAGGAATACCATCAGCATACTCTGTGCTAATAACCTGGTATGCATTCTAATAATACCGCTGAAAAACACAAAGCTCACAAGGGCATACAACCAGGCACTGGCACCAATATGGTAGTTTGGCCGTCCAATAAACCAAAGTGCAATACCTGGGACAATCCAGCTCAGCAGCCAAATCTTATCAAATAACGTAGGAAAGCTATAGCGCACTAGAGACCCTACAAAAAACAAGCTTATCGTGTTGCTTATGATATGATTTACATCTCCATGGAGCCAAGGCAGTGTTAAAACGCCATACCAATGCTGAATATTTCCAGGAAGAACGCCATATTTCCCCCAGTCAAAATGGAAGACTTGCTCTATTCCAAATACAAACCATGCTAAAGACACCCATATCCCGGGCCAGAGGAAAAGACCTTTATGAATTCCATATTTACTCCAATCAGACATAGCAAAAAGATAGTTACTTTCGGGGTATGAAACCGTTAGCAGAACAGCTCCGCCCAAAAGACTTGACCCAATATTTGGGCCAAGAACACTTAGTAGGTCAAAATGGCGCACTGCGCAAGAGTTTGCAAATAGGAAGACTCCCTTCTATTATTCTTTGGGGGCCACCGGGAGTTGGAAAAACCACACTCGCTTTATT
>CAJJCK010000177.1 GCA_905182675.1 uncultured Cryomorphaceae bacterium
TGAAGTACTTACTTTTTTCTACGTTATTAGTTGCTTGCACTGGATCTTCAGATGGTGAGTCGGCATATGTTACATCAAATCAATCGAACGAAATATCAATTCCCATGGAAAAAACATCTTTTTATGACCTATCGGCCACTACTATTGACGGCCAGAATTTCGACTTTACAACCCTCAAAGGAAAAAGAGTACTCCTTGTTAATGTCGCGTCAAAGTGTGGGTACACTTCTCAATATGAAGGTTTACAGGAACTCCATTCGACTTATGGAAGTGACGAATTTGTTATCATCGGTTTCCCCTCTAATGATTTTGGAGGTCAAGAGCCAGGATCGGAGTTAGAAATCAAGACTTTTTGTAGCAAAAACTACGGTGTTACCTTTCAGATGATGGGTAAAGTAAGCACAGATGGTGATAAAGGACATCCGGTATACCAGTGGCTCAGTAATGCTGCTCAGAATGGCGTCGATGATGCCAATGTTTCTTGGAATTTCAACAAGTTCTTAGTAGATAGCGAAGGTAACTGGGTGAGTCACCTGGGTTCTAGAGTACGTCCCATGAGTGAAGAAGTTACTAACTTCGCCCAAGGAAAATAGAAGATAATGAAACTAGATATTTTAGCTTTTGGTGCGCATCCAGATGACGTCGAATTGGGCGCAGGTGGTTTATTAGCTAGTCATGCGAATGCAGGCGCTGCCACTGGAATAGTTGATTTGACGGAAGGTGAAATGGGCACCAGAGGGAATGCTGAAATTCGTAAAGAAGAAGCACGCAAGGCTGGTCATATTTTAGGCTGTAAAATTCGCTTAAATATGTCCATGCCGGATGGTCAGATTTCTTATGATCATGAAAGCCAATTAAAAGTCGCGAAAATCATTCGAAAATATCAACCAGAAATTGTGTTAATGAATGCTCCGACTGATCGTCATCCAGATCATGGACGCGCATCAAAATTAATAGAAGAAGCGTGCTTTTTAGCTGGTCTGAGTAAAATTGAGCTATATGATAATGGTGTGCCATTAGCCTCATGGCGTCCTAAAACGATGTATAAGTACTTACAGTTTTATAACCTTGAGCCTAATCTGGTAGTGGACATAACTGATGGCTTTGTGCAGAAAATGGAGAGTATTAGAGCCCATAAATCGCAATTTTTTAATCCAAATAGTACAGAGCCTGAGACGGTGATAGCTAGTGAAGACTTTTTCGATTCTATTTCTGCAAGAGCTCAGGATTGGGGGCGTGTTATAGGCGCTAAGTATGCAGAGCCTCTCATTTCAGTACGTCACATCGGCGTTAAAAATCTCAATAATCTTCAGTAATATTATGCTTTTATATAGTTATTTTTATTTTACATATAAATTGAATAACTTTGACGTCCATCCAATATGTTAATGTTAGTTAATCATCAACTTAATTATTGTAAAAATGAAGCCAAAAGCATTAGTGGAAATCTTCCGCGAAAATCAAAACAACAACGGTACGTTAAAGTCATTATTCGCCACTCAATTTTTAGGTAAGCTGAGTGAAACAGAGCTTTCTGGGTTAAAGAGGTCTATTGAAAAAGAAATCACTTCTCGCCAGCAATCCTTTGTAGATGAAAAAATCGCATACTTACAGTCCTTAGGGTACAAGGTAGAGAAGTAAATTTCTCTTTCTATGAACTAAAAAAAAACCCGTGCTTTTCGCACGGGTTTTTTTTAGTTCAGAATTTCTGCTTTCTCAGATGACCAGGCTATTGTTAATCCCGTAAAAGCGAGAAGTAGTATGCTAGTTGTGTTAAAGATGCTAATGCTGCCACTAAGTAAGTGCGGGCTGCCCAGGTGAGTGCGTCTTTTGCTTTGTCATGTTCTGACGTGGTAACAGTTCCAGAGGTAGTTAACCAGATGAGTGCCCGGTTCGAGGCATCATATTCAACGGGTAGTGTAACAACAGATACTACGGTTATTACTGCTTGCGCAGCAATCAAGACCCAAATAACCGTATTCATTTCGAAAATCTTCAAGATGCTCATACCTAGAATCATGGACCATAGAACGATGTTCATGATTTTTCCGCTTAACTGAGCAACAGGCACCAATTGTGAACGCATTTCTAGCCATTTATATCCAGTGGCATGCTGTACGGCATGACCTACCTCATGTGCTGCGACTGCCGCCGCAGAAACACTTCTGCCCCCATATACTTCAGGACTTAGGTTGACGGTTTTATTTGCCGGATTATAGTGGTCAGTAAGCTTTCCTGCGACACTTTCAATGCGTACGTCATGGATACCATGATCGTTTAGCATTTTTTCAGCGATTTCCGCTCCGGATAATCCGTTTGAAAGGGCCTCCTTGCTGTATTTTTTGAATTTAGATTTCAATCTCTTCTGGACCACTAGGCCAGTTATGATGAAAACAATGATCAGTAGAAACATAAGCTTGTTATAAAGTTGTCGTTAAACAAAGGAACAAAATGTATGCCTATGACCATTCGGTCCGTAACTTTGACAGAAACGTCGCAATAACATGACAGAAAAGCCTCTAATTCTAGTAACCAATGATGACAGTATTGTCGCACCTGGGATTCGTTTCTTGATAGAAATAGCAAATGAGTTTGGTGAAGTATGGGTCGTGGCACCTGATGGGCCACAAAGTGGTAAGGGACATGCAATCTCTTTAGATGTTAGCTTGCGTTGCACGGAAGTACACTCAGAAGGTCCTCAAAAGGAATTCAAGGTCAGTGGAACACCAGCAGATTGTGTGAAGTTGGCAGTGAATAAAATACTTCCGCGAAAACCTGATTTAATTCTTAGTGGCATTAACCATGGTTCTAATGCTTCAGTTAATGTCATTTATTCTGGCACAATGAGCGCTGCTGTTGAGGGAGCGTTAGAGCGTATTCCTGCCATTGGTTTTAGTTTGTGCGAGTTTTCATGGGAGGCGTCTTTCGAAGCAGGACGAAAACACATACGAACCATCATACAACAGGTGATGTCCAACGGTATGCCCCAAGGGATTTGTTTGAATGTAAATATTCCAGAGGCTGCAAAAGCGCCTTATAGAGGTGTTCGTGTTTGTAGAATGGCCATTGGAAATTGGGTAGAAGAGTTTGACGCTCGTATTGATCCCTTTGGTCGTCCATATTATTGGTTAACGGGAAAATTTGAAAATTATGACCACGGTGATGATACTGATATTTCTGCGCTAGAGCAAGGCTATATCAGTGTAGTACCTATAACGGTAGATTTAACGGCGCATCAAGCTATAGCAACACTTAATCAATGGGATTTTGAGAAAAAAAAATAGATTAATAGATTATATCGCAGGATTTCTTGTGGGCATTGGTGCTCCGTTGTTTTCCCTCGCGGTGGCAATGGAAACTTATCCGGTGTTAAGAGAAGTGGGCGATGTGACCAATCCAGCTTGGAGATTAATTGTTATGCGTGCCATCACTTTTGGGATAGTAATCAACGCAGTATTATTTTTTACGGCATTAAACTTTGATAAAGACCGCGTAGCAAGAGGTATTATGCTCTCTTGTTTGCCAAGTGTTGCGGGTGTTATTTACTTTCAATTCATCTTAAATTAATGCGAATTTTCTGGATAGCAGGTGAACCCTCCGGAGATGTCCAAGCGGCATCTTTAGTTCAAGCTATTCAAAAAGTACATCCTAAAACAGTTCATTCAGGTTGGGGAGGTGTTCATATGCAAAAAGAAGGAGTGGAGCTCCGCTTTAATCTTCCTGCGAACCCTATTATGGGCTTCGTAGAAGTTGTTCTAAAGGCACGTGTCATCCGCGAGCAGTTTCGCCAGGTAAAGCTAGATATTGCGGAATTTGAGCCAGATGTGTTGATTCTTGTAGACTTTCCAGGGTTTAATCTTCGAATAGCACAATGGGCTAAGGTCCAAGGAATGAAGGTGGTCTACTTTATCCCGCCTAAGGTATGGGCTTGGAAACAAGGAAGATTAAAGAAACTCACCGCTTCAACAGATCTTATTTTAAGCATTTTGCCTTTTGAAGAGTCTTGGTATGCGGCAAAAGGTCATGAGTTGCATTATGTGGGCAATCCCTTGGCTGAGGATTACGCTGGTAAAACGGGGTATGCTCCAGATTCTAAGGAAATTGTGCTGTTGCCAGGGTCAAGAAGTCAAGAGATACAAAGATTGTTACCGGTCTTCTATGATTTGGCAGTTGCGCTTCCAGCGTATCGATTTAAAGTAGTTCGAGCTGCATCCGTAGTCGCATCTTGGCCTAATTTATCAGTACCTGAAAACATCGAGGTAATAGATGCTCCATTATTAGAGGTAGCCACATCGGCATGCTTTGCACTCACATGCAGTGGCACGGCTTCTCTCGAAATAGCATTGTTGGGAATTCCTCAAGCAGTGGTTTATAAGGCTAATCCAATCTCTTTAGCTATCGCTAGAAGATTCGTGAAAGTGCCGTTTTTCTCCTTACCGAACCTTATTTTGGATCGGGAGGCTGTCCCAGAGCTATTACAAGAGCAAGTCAGTGTATATGCGTTAAAGAAACTCATTATTGAGCGTGGTGAAGACCAGTTGGACCAATATAGTCGCTTGGATGCGATGCTTGGAGCACAGACCTTAGAGCAGGATGCCGTTGGTCTTATTTCAGAACTTGTACTTTCGTCTTGATGAAGCTAACCGGTATATTATTCGCACTGTTATTGCAACTGATTGCTCATGGGCAATCTACAAAGGCCTACAAGTCTGGACCTCGCATCTTGACTTTTGCTGAGCAGGAATATGGTCGGGCTCAGGTCAAGGTGAAAAGTGGCTCATATACGTTGGTCGCCTATACCCCTGACAGTATTTTTTCTATGGAGTATGGGGTAGACGATGTACATCCACTTTATACGTTTAGGGGTGATTTAAGATTGAATAGGGCCGCTTGTGATTCTATTATTATTTCTTCGAATGACACCATCGTAATGCGCGTTATGCATGGTAAAAAATGGACTAGGGAGCGCCCTTATATGGGTCAATTAACCATTCGTCCTTTTCTTATTTATTTGGAAGCTATAGTAAAAGTTCCAATCTCTAATTATATCGCTGGCGTGGTTGAAGCGGAAGGTGGATTGTCCCCTGAGCCAGCATACCATCAGGCCCAAGCGGTTCTTTCAAGAACGTGGTTATTAACAAACTTGAGTAAACATGCCAAAGAGGGGTATCATGTCAAAGACGATCAAAGTTCTCAAGCATTTAAGGGTGTACCTCATGGGAAAAATGCAACCATTATTCAATCAGCTGTGTTGGCCACAAAAGATTCAATTGCTACTCATAATAGTAAGCCTATTGTAGGCTTTTATCATTCTAATTCTGGAGGAATGACTACGCTGCCACATTTGGTGTGGTCTAAAGAATTGCCTTATTGTCGCGCTGTATTAGACCCGTTTTCTACGAAAGGGAGTCGCTATCAATGGCAGCACCGTACCTCACTTTCCGATTGGTCCGCGTATTGGGATACACAAGGTGTTTCCATGGTCGCTGAAGAGTGGAGTGCCTATTTTGAATCCATACCCCCCGCTAGGTCCTCACATTGGCAGATTAATGAAAAGTCCTTTAAATTGGAAACAGTACGTCGCCACTTTAAATGGAAGAGTGGTTTTGTTCATCCCTTGTTAGAAGGTGACACTGTAGTTGTTAAGGGCTACGGGTTTGGACACGGGGTGGGTATGTCACAACAGGGCGCCATGCACATGGGCTCCTCAGGCTTTACATGGAAAGAGATTTTAGATTTTTATTTCAAGGACCTCTCCTATACTGTAGTTGATAAACTCTAGTTATTCACATTACTTGCGGTGTTCCTTTCTAAGGACCAGTTTTAATAGATGGTCCTACAACCCCTATTCATCCTTTGTATTGGCTTTGCCCTGAATGACCAATATACTATCGATGTATCATGGGTCTTGGTCTTTTTATTTTGGCCCAGGATGCAGCGTAAAGTTTGGAATGACTTCCGTATTCTACTGCTGGCATCAGTGCTGCTATATGTCTTGCCGAAATTCGAAACATGGCGTTATTATTATCCTATAAAAACACCTGAGTTTTTAGAATATGCTGGGCAACTATTCGGCAGTTTTTTACAGGTGAGAATTGACCGGTTTTCAAGTGGACCCTACCATGGATTTTTAACAGCTATTTTCAGGGGGGATAAATCAAATATATCCACTGAAACGGCCTCTACTTTTCGACATTTAGGCATGAGTCATATGCTTGCGGTTAGTGGCTTTCATATAGGGTTTTGGGTACTACTAATGCGGCCATTATTCGGTTGGATGCGTGGTTATTGGTCATTTCGATTGGGTCTTTTTCTTCAATTTTCGTTTCTCTTGGTCTACTCCTTTACCGTAGGAGCAGGAAGTTCCGTTGTACGAGCGGTTTGGAGTTTTGGCTTGGCCAGATATTCGTCCCTGCGCAAGGATAACATACCCTCATTACATTGGCCGATGGTGGTCGCTTTGGGCCATTATTTCGTGGATCCCACAGCTCCACATAGCTTAAGTTTTCAGCTCAGCTATGCGGCAGTATTCGCTATACTTATTGCGTTGAAAGGATCTTCTTTGGAGCACTTTACGGTGGATTTTTCTACCGCTAGGTCAACATCAAAGTGGTTGGATAGACTTTTATTACCTATTCAAATATCATTGGCTGCGTGGTCGGCAACGTTACCTATAGTACAACATCATTTTGGAGGTGCGAGCCCTTACTTTTTGGTGGGGAACCTGGCAGCTGTTCCGTTGCTAACAGTTGGGATATGGATGAGTGTTCCGTTTATACTCCTGGGTGACGCTATGCCTAATGTAGCGGTGCTATGGGCCAATCAGATTTTTGATTGGGTATTCTTCGTTATTCAGGAATTAGAGAAACTGGTATTGAAGTGGGGCTGATTTAGCCCTGAATTAATTGGGCCATTTTAGCGCTCAATTTTTCTTGACTTACCAGCTCGAATTCACCTTCATAGAAGACATGAATTTTCCCGTTTTCCTCTGAAACGGCTAGAGCGAGTGCATCTGTGCGTTCCGAAATACCAGCCGCCGCACGATGACGAAGCCCAAACTTCGAAGGTAAATCACTGCTTTCGCTTAAGGGTAGCACGGCACCGGCAGCAATAACTTTATTTTTAGAAACAATCGTAGCACCATCATGTAAGGGTGCATTTTTAAAGAAGATACTTTCCAATAGTATGCGACTCAGTGCACCATTTATATGGTGTCCTGTCCCAGCAAAACTCCCTAAGGGATCTTTCCGCTCAATAACAATCAATGCACCTACTTTATCTTCTGCAAACGCTGCGGCAGCTCCAACAATCGCGTCAATTGTGCGCTTGTCTGTTCCCTCCGTTGTACTCATGTTCAGCATGTTGCGTATTCCTTTTCTTCTGGAAAAGGTCGCAGACCCAATCACGAGCAGAAATTTACGGATCTCTTGTTGAAATACGATGATTAAGATAATGAGGCCAGCCCCCATAAATGAACCTAGAATCTCACTAAGCAGACGCATTTCCAGGAGTTGAACTAAGCTGTATAATAGGTATATAGCGACCATTCCTAATAGAATTCGTATCGCAGAAGTACCGCGTAGCAATCGATAAATCTGATAGAGCAAAAAGGCTGCAATCAGAATGTCTAAGGCATCAAGTATCCCAAAGTTTAGCGCTCCCATATAGGCAGTAGATGATCTGTGCCTTGCGGCATTAAATGAGTAAACAAGGTAATAGTTTCTATGGCTTCTTTCACGTCATGTACGCGCAGTATCTGCGTTCCTCCTTGAAGTGCTGCCATGTGCAACGCCGTGGTTCCATTCATACTTTGCGCTGCGCTACTCCCTAAAGGCTTATAAACCATGCTTTTTCTTGATATACCGGTTAGAATCGGACGACCTAGAAGTTGAAATGCTTTGAGTTCACGCAGTAACTGGAAGTTATCCTCAAGTGTTTTTCCGAAACCAAATCCTACATCAATGATGGTGTCATGAACACCCAACTCGTGAATCACTGGCAATTTCTCACTGAAGAATTTAACGATGTCCATTGTCACGTTCTGATAACTCGGGTTTTCTTGCATGTTAGCAGGGGTTCCCTGCATGTGCATTAAAATGTAAGGGCATTCGTGTTGTGCGGCGGTCGCATAGATCTGCGGATCTAAATTTCCTCCACTAATGTCATTAATCATGTGGGCACCTGCAGTTAAAGCCTTGTCGGCAATCGCGGAACGGAAAGTGTCTACTGAAATGAATGTATTTGGAAATTCTGTAATGACCTGTGCAACGGCGGGAATGACCTCTTTTAGTCGGTCCCATTCTTCTTTTTCTGTTACAACGTTAGCACCTGGCCGCGACGAGTAGGCACCAATATCTATGATTTTAGCACCTTCTTTAAGCATGGCTTTAGCCTCGCGGGCCGCGTCATCCGGGGCAGAGAATCGGCTCCCAGCAAAAAAGGAGTCTGGTGTGATATTCAATATTCCCATCACCCAGGGTGTGGATAAGGTGTGAATTGTCCCTTGGACCTTCAGTAAAAACTCAGGCATTGTCTCCGTATCTTCGTTATAGAAGCAAAGCTAACAAATGAATACAGCTGACCAATTCGATGCCGTACTATCTAAATGTCACGGCCTCTTTGAGAAAAAAGGAAAAGACTACGGAACTGCATGGCGTATTTTACGTCTGCCGTCTCTTACCGACCAGATATTTATCAAAGCACAACGGCTAAGAAGTATTGAGCAAAAAGGAGCTCAACTTATTGATGATCCCTTAGAAGGAGAGTTTATAGGTATACTTAATTACAGTATTATGGCACTCATTCAGCTCGAAAGGGGTGTCGTTGAACAGCCAGATATGGATTGGACACAAGCCAGTGATGCCTATCTCGAGAAGGCGGAGGAAGCTAAAGAGCTCATGTTGCGTAAAAATCACGACTATGGAGAAGCTTGGAGGGATATGCGTGTTTCAAGTTTTACTGATTTGATTATTCAAAAACTCTTACGTGTAAAGCAGATTGAGGACAATCAGGGAAAGACCTTAGTAAGCGAAGGACTGGAAGCCAACTATTTAGATATGGTGAACTATAGCGTATTTGCGCTAATCATGTTTATGGAAAAATCCCATTAATAAAATTATCTTATGATCAAGTCATTTTTAACTAGACTTACTCAATTCATTGTCGGAGCGCTGTTTATATTTTCTGGCCTGGTCAAGATGAACGATCCTGTAGGTTTTAGTTTTAAGCTCGAAGAGTACTTTAGTTCGGAAGTATTGAACCTACCTTTTTTAGAACCACTGGCTTTGCCTTTGGCAATCCTTTTGGTGGTCATTGAAGTTTTATTAGGTGCAGCATTACTTTTGGGTCTATGGACAAGGTGGGTATTGATACTACTGAGCGCAATGATTGCTTTCTTCACCTTTTTAACTTTTTGGAGCGCATATTTTAACCAAGTGACCGATTGCGGTTGCTTTGGTGATGCAATACCCCTCAAGCCATGGGAGAGCTTTTATAAAGACGTTATTCTCTCTGCATTAATCTTGGTCTTATGGTGGGGTGAAAGTCGAATTTTCAGTGGTTGGCCCAAGGTATTGGTACAAATCAATCTTTTAGCCATACCCATTTTTTGCGCTTGGTTTAGTTATCATGTAATCAACCACTTACCCGTAGAAGACTTTCGTCCCTACGCAGAGGGATTGAGTATCGCAGAAGGAATGAAGCCTGCTGAGGAACTTGGCCTAGAGCCTCCTCAGTACGAGGTGGTCTATACCATGGAGAATGCTGCAGGGGATCGCCAGGAAATAACTTCTAAAACCTATATAGATCAAAAATGGTGGGAAAAGACGGATTGGACCATACTTGCTGAGCTATCTAGGACCACAAAAGTGAGTGATGGTTATGAACCTCCAGTACATGACTTTAGTATAATGAGTGATTATGGCGATTGGACGGATAGTATTTTGAATCTAGACGAGGTGTGGTTGTTAGTTGCATATAACCGAGCTAAAACCAATGAAAAAGGTTGGGCTAACGTTTTACCTACGGTTAATGACCTGTCAGTATCAGGAATTCCTTATGTAGTGATGTCGGCTTCTATGCCGGAAGAGTTACATGCTCTAGGGCTTCCTGAAGATGCGCCATTTGCATTTACAGATGAGACCACTCTTAAGACTATGGTAAGATCTAACCCTGGTTGGGTGGTACTTAAAAAGGGTGTTGTAGCTCATAAATACCACTATAACGATAGCCCACATTGATTCGATTTGCACTTCAGAAAACAGGATTAGGCCTTCTCACCCTCTGGGGAGTGGCTACCCTAATATTCTTTCTGTTTACAATATTACCGGGCGATAGCGCCCAGATGATGCTTGGAAAACGCGAGGATCCTGAAGCGCTTGCGGCGGTCCGTGCGAAGTATGGTTTAGACCAACCTGTACCTATTCAATATGTAAATTATCTGCACCGTATTTCCCCCATAGGATGGCAAGATGGCCTCCGATTGAAAACTCCAGATCTTGGAGAAAGTTACCAGCGTCAGGGCCAGCGTGTGGGGCAATTAATTTCAAGTACATTCCCGAATACCGCTCTACTAGCAGCAGTATCTATAACTTTTGCTGTTTTGATAGGGATGTTTCTAGGTACCATGGCGGCGTATCATGAAGGCACTAAATTGGATGGTTTTCTTTTAGCCACGAGCTCGATTGGCATGAGCCTTCCATCATTTTTCACAGCGGTGTTGTTTGCTTGGATTTTTGCGTTTTTATTGGGTCCATATACGGGATTGAACTTAACAGGTTCTCTGTTTACCGTGGACGATTATACAGGAGAACAGTTTCTGAGTCTTAAGAATCTTATTTTACCAGCCCTTACTTTAGGTATTCGTCCGGTTGGTGTGATTGTACAATTAACGCGAAAAAGTATTCTTGAGGTTAGTGCAAAGGATTTTGTTCGGACGGCAAGGGCAAAGGGATTACCGGAGCGAAAAGTACTTTTAAGACACATCTTACCTGTAGCTTCTAACCCCATCATTACCACCATTTCAGGTTGGTTTGCTTCTCTACTTGCTGGAGCGGTGTTTGTGGAAATTATTTTTGGTTGGAATGGGATGGGAAAACTATTGGTAGAAGCCTTAAATACCCGAGATTTGCCTATAACCATGGGGTGTGTGCTGGTCATAGCGTTCATTTTTGTCCTACTCACTACCCTCGTGGACGTGCTTTACGCTTGGCTCGATCCTCGGGTAAGGTCTGAATTATTTTAGAATAGATTTTTAACAAACATAAAAGGAAATGAGAAGAAGAATTGTTGCCGGAAACTGGAAAATGAATACCACCTTCCATGAAGCTATGGAATTGGTAGAGGGATTAAAGTCTGTCTTAACGGAAGAGCTAGTTGGTGAAACTGGAGTCATTATTACGCCACCTTCTTTGTATTTGAGTGATGTTGTAGAATCGTTGGTGGATAATGCATTTATCGCAGTTGCTGCACAGAATTGTCATGAACAGGAAAATGGCGCATACACCGGTGAGGTTAGTGCTCCAATGCTTGCTTCGCTAGATATAGATGCAATTATCATAGGGCATAGTGAACGCCGTCAGTATTTTAGTGAAACTAATGAGGCTTGTAAAGCAAAGATTAGTCAGGCATTAAATAACGAATTGGCTGCTATTTACTGTGTGGGTGAAACCCTTGAAGAGCGTCAAAGTGGTAAATTCATGGAGGTTATTTTGGGCCAATGTGCTGCAGGTCTAGAGGGATTTATTTCTGAAGACATGGACAATATTATTCTTGCTTACGAGCCAGTATGGGCGATAGGCACAGGAGAGACGGCGTCCCCAGAGCAAGCTCAGGACGTTCACGCTGGAATACGCAGTTGGTTGTCAGAGAGATTTGATACACAAACGGCAGATAACGTGACTATTTTATACGGTGGTTCGTGCAAACCAGGCAATGCATCAGAACTTTTTGCGAAGGCAGATATTGATGGCGGATTGATCGGTGGAGCTTCGTTGAATGTCTCTGATTTTGCAGCGATTATAGAAGCTAGAACGAAGGCATAATGTCAGAGACTCCCATTTACATTGAAATAGCAGCGACGGTTTCTCCCATAGAGCCTTTCCGTGATTTATTCATTGCACAACTTGGCGCAGTGGGGTTTGAAAGCTTTTCAGAAACTGAAGGTGGCTTCCATGCATATATCGTTAAGGAAGACTATTCTAAAATTACTGTGGATGAGGCTCTAGTTTGGGAAGGTGCTTTATGTACCTATAGCGTGAAAGAAATTGAGCAGGTAAACTGGAACGCAGAATGGGAGAAAAACTTCGACCCCATTGATGTAGACGGCGTCGTCTATATCAGAGCACCATTTCACGAGAATAAAACAGGGTATCTATATCCTATGCTTATTGAACCAAAGATGTCGTTTGGAACGGGTCACCATCAAACCACCTATATGATGATTCAATGGCTATTGGAAACATCCACAGATGGACTTAAAGTACTTGATATGGGTTGTGGTACAGGTATTTTAGGCATTCTCGCAGGTATGCGTGGTGCCGCTGAGATACATGGAATTGATATAGATACTTGGTGCATAGAAAACACGTTAGAGAATGCCCGACGCAATGAGGTAGTAATGACTGCCGAAGTGGGTGGTGCGGGCGCATTAAAGGATACTTATCAAGTCATATGCGCTAATATTAATCTAAATGTCTTGTTAGCTGACATGAATAGCTATGCTTCTGCGTTATCTTCCGGTGGAACCATTTTTTTTAGTGGATTTTATGAGGAGAATATACCTGCTTTACGTGGGGCTGCTGAATTAGCTGGATTAACTTACGAGGGGGTTAAATCGCGCGAACAATGGCGCAGTATTAAAATGACCAAGTAATATGAAGAGAATAGGGTTGCTTTTGGCATTGTTATTATCGCTGCCTGTGCTTGGGCAAAAGGTAACCCGATTCTCTTCCATTGATTTTTTTTCAGAGGAATTCATCCAGCTTATAGAGCTTGATAAAGAGCAAAAAACATTATTTCAAGATTCTCTCTTACCGGCTATACAGTTCGCAGTAGATACTGATTCAGAAGAGCATTGGTTGGCCCTTAGCAATCATCTAATTCGTAAAAGAATTTCTGACCCAAGTCATTGGGAAGAACTCTTTAGACTGATATCATTCGTTAGCGAAAACGAGGAATACTTGACTTTAGGTAGTTTGATTCAGCACTTAAATGGATATGCTAAAGGCAATCCTATCTCTAAGGTCAAAGTTTATATTCATCAATTATACCTCAATGAGGTCAAGCATTATTTTGCCGAGAATAGTGGACTTGTATGGAAGGCACCCTATAGTTTGTGGTCTTTGAATTTCGAAGATAGCCAACCAGTCTTTACCATTGATGAAGGTGATATTATAGGTATCTATAAGTCAGATAGTACCATAATCATGACTACATCAGCACGATTTTTCCCGGAGCAAGCAGTCTTAAAAGCCCAAGGAGGTACTGTGTTTTGGGGTAGGGTTGGTATGCCCGAAGATGAACTTTATGCAGAACTGAATGCGTGGGAGCTCGATGTGAATCAAGGCTATTTCAGGGCGGATACAGCAATCTTATTTGCACCAGAACTCTATTCCGCACCCATAGTTGGATTCTTTGAGGAAAGATTAAGCGCACGTTCTGCAAAAAACGCGCAATACCCCAGATTCTCTAGCTATAAAAATAACTTCCTTTTGCCTAATGTCTACCCCGAAGTCCATTTTAGAGGGGGCTTAGGTGTTTTGGGATCTCAGTTTTACGGACTTGCTCCCGATAGCGCGATGGCTAGGGTACAGTTTACTTATAAAGGCGATACGATAATTACCTTGAAAAGTGGAAGATTTGCTTTGAAGGATAGCCTGCTTTCGTCAAAGAGGGTAGAGGTTACTGCCCATTTAGGTACAGACAGTATTTTTCATCCGTACTGTGAAATGCGTTATGATCCTCGGATGGGTCAAGTACGGATAATAAGATATGAAACAGGTTTAGGCCTTTCTTCTTTTACGGATTCTTACCATGCAATGGATATTAATGTAGACCAATTGGTTTGGAATCAAAATACACCCTTATTGAATTTCCGTAATTTAAATTTAGGATCTGAGCAGGCAGCCGTATTTGAAAGTCGTCAATATTTCCGAATTACCAGAATGGAGCAAATAGCTGGTTTACAACGTATACATCCCTTGATTGAGTTACGTGATGCGGCCTACTCTTATGCATATCAGGATATGCCATTAAGTGAGCTTACATATGCCCTCCGAATGCCTAAGGAGCAAGGTGAACGTTTTCTATTTGAGATGGCCATACAGGGATTTGTCGATTTTGATGTGGATACACAGACGATTACATTGACAGACAGACTTTTTGAATACCTTAAGAACTGGCAGGGTGAGCGAGATTATGACGTGATCCAGTTCGTTTCCCGTATTCCTCAAGGCAATAATGCCCAAGTAAGCTTATTAAATTATGAAATGGATATTGCGGGAATTTCACGCATAGCCGTAAGTGATTCTCAACAGGTTAATCTATTCCCGCGTGGTGGAAAAATCACGGTTCAAAAAGGAATGGATTTCAAGTTTGACGGACGTATCAATGCTGGTTTGTTCAGTTATTGGGGTGAAAATCATACGTTCGATTACACTTCGTTTA